>CAZANS010000173.1:0-5419 GCA_964486565.1 uncultured Victivallales bacterium | reverse complement strand
GCCTCCATCCTCATTTTGAGTTCGCAGTAGTTACTACAGTGTCACTCAAAATAAGGATAGATCCACGGCACACTGCGGCAACTGCTTTATTTAGGTTCATGGTTAAAAAAATGAATTTGATACGTAATGGTCTCCGGCCGCGGGGTCGGGCCGGCTTGCCAGGGAAGCCCCAGAAACGACTGCATAACTCATGGCTATAGGAGAGGACCTCAGGGAGGCAGGGCTACCATACCTGCTATTCGGGCAAATGGCATGTGTCGCCATGCGCCTGGAATGACCCGGAGGCCATTGACAAGGCTCTTACACGTACTCGACGGTTGCAGGGGGTTTCGGTGTGAGGTCATAAAGGCAGCGGTTGACACCGGGTATCGCGACAATCCTGCTGCATATTGACTCGAGTTTTTCCCACGGTAGCCTGGTTGCTGTTGCCTGGCGGGCATCAACGCTCTCGATACATCTGACGACGATTATGCGGCCGAACTCGCGTTTGTTGTCGCGTATCCCTGTGGCGCAGTCCTCAAGCAGCACTGCGAGATATTGGAACGCGCTGATGCCGGAAAGCTCGTCCTCGACTATTGCTGTCGCCTTCCTGACGATGTCCAGTCTTTCCACAGTGACCTCGCCGACTATCCTTGTCGCCAGCGCCGGCCCGGGGAATGGTATCCTGCGGGATATCTCGTCCGGCAGGCCCAGGGCGAACGCGACCTCCCTCACCGACTCCTTCCTCAAGTTCTTCAAAGGCTCGATCACTTTGTAGCCGTATGCCTCCGAAGGGTCTATTCCGAGCTGCGAAAGTATGTTGTGCTGGCGCTTTATCCCGGCAACCGTCTCCTCGATGTCGGTGAGTATGGTGCCATGGACAAGATATTTGGCACCGACCTCGCGGACGAGCTTCCCGAAGACATCCTTATAGAAAGTGCTCGTGATGGCCTTGCGCTTCTCCTCGGGGTCACTGATACCTTCAAGTGCCGAAAGAAACTCGCGGCGGGCATCAATCAGCCTCACACCTATGCCCATGTCCTTGAATATCCCCACTATCATCTCCGGTTCCTTCTCCCTCATCAAGGCGTTGTCAACCATACTGTTGATGAACCTATCCCCCAGTGCACGATGCCCCAGCACGGCACATACGGCACTGTCAACCCCGCCGCTGAGCGCATTGATCGCTATTCCCTCGCCTATCTCCTGCCTCAACGCCTCAACTTGCTCCTGGATGAACGCTTTCGAATCAAACGACATAATAATCCTCCATTTTTTACGGCCAGAGCTCTTGATTTGACAACTTCCGCTGTTATCTTACCCCATCGCAAAAGCTATGCAATGCCCCATTAACAAAAATATGGATAGATTTATGCAGATAATCGGTGCACTTTTGATGCTGTCAGGTGTTGTAGGGGCAATATTCTTCGGGATATTGCTTGTGGTGAGGGCCTTCGAGACCTCTCTGGTCTGGGGGCTCGTCTACCTGCTTGTGCCTTTCGGAGCATTCATATTCATCATCACGAACTGGGGAAAGACCTGGCGGCCGCTGGCTTTTCAGATATTGTCGTTCATCGCTGTTTTCGCCGGGGCCGTCCTCGGGGGATTCACTGGGAGATGAACCAGCATCAGGAAAATCCTTCCCGCCATCTTGGGAGCAATACGGAATGAAGCTGACCCGTTACGGGAAAAGAGAGTGGCTCGGATACGGCATGGCGGCGCTTGTCGCGGTATGCGTCTGCTTGTCAACAGCCTTGCTCCTCGAGAAGCCATTAACCGGATATGTGGTCTCTGGAGTCGTGATCTTCGCCTATATCTGCCTCGCGGCATTCTTCCGGGATCCCTACAGGGTCATCCCGGAAAACCCCGCCAGCCTCCTCTCACCCGCCGACGGAGTCGTCAAGGATATTGAGCTGGTCAAGAACAGTGAGGAGAACTCCTTCTTCAGCAACAAGGGCGCGGTGAGGGTCGGCATCTTCCTCTCGGTCCTCGACGTGCACATCAACCGTGCGCCATGCGATCTTACCATAGTCAGCAAAAAATACAAGCCGGGAAAGTTCCATGACGCCAGAAACCCGCTGGCCTCCTTCGAGAACGAGTCAATGACGATATTCTGCACCGCATCTGTTGAGGGGAAATCCTTTCCTCTGATCATGCGGCAGATATCCGGCGCGATAGCCAAACGAATCGTCTGCGATGTCAAGGAGGGGGCGAAGCTCGCCAAGGGGCAGAGGTTCGGGATGCTCAAGTTCGGTTCCAGGACCGAGATTTTCATCCCTGCCGAGCAATGGCTCAGCATCTCGGTAAGGGCCGGGGACAGGGTTTTCGCCGGGCTGACCACCGTGGCCACGGCAACAAATGACACAGAGAAGCCCAGGAGTATGGAATGAGAGAGAAGATCAGGGAGATAATCCGGCGAAACGTCTGGCTAAAGAAAATCCCGACCACTCTGACAATCGGGAACTCGCTATGCGGGTTCGGCGCGATACTTTATTCATTCCACGCATACACAATGCCAAAGGAACTCGCGCCCGACGTGCTGGCGCTCAGCTCCTACATCATCATGGGCGCCATGGTATTCGACGCGCTGGACGGATTTCTGGCGCGGATATTCAATGCCGCGAGCATGCACGGGATGCAGATGGACTCCCTTGCCGACATGGTCACCTTCGGGGTGGCACCGGCTGTCATAGTCAGTGTCATGGCACACCGTTTCCGCGAGCTACAGGGCAACTCCTTCTACTTCGTCTGGCTTATGTCGGCGATGTATCTCGGCTGTGCCGCGCTGAGGCTCGCAACCTACAATGTCCACGCCATACAGGAAAAGAAAAGCGCAGAAAAATTCCAAGGCCTACCCTCTCCCGGTGCAGCAGCCGCGATTTGCAGCCTCATAATCTTCTTCAGCGCAGCCGACGCCGTACACGACTTCATCGTGTTCTACCTGCCTGCATATACAGGCATGATGGGCCTGCTGATGATCAGCAAGATCAAGTACACTCACGTTGGCAAATGGCTTGTAAGCGTAAGAAGGCACCCCAAAAGGCTCGCATTGCTTCTGTTCTTCATACTGCTTCTCTTCATGAGCCCGCTGCTGGTGGCGGTGATCGCGATAAACGCCTATGTGCTGCTGGGGCCTGTGACGACAGTCATAGGCTGGCTGAAGCATTCGGACGCACACTACGCAGAGACCGTAAGCTCTTAAGAATATGCTTGCGCTGCATCAATCCTTCTCCCGCTCACCGAGAATCTCGTCCAGAGACGGCAACTCCTGAAGCTTGCCAGCATCCGCAGTGCTGGAGGCATCTTGGGGTTCCTCTCCTGAGATCTCGTCCTTCAGGGATGCAGGGAAATCGCCTGAATCCTCGAAAGAAGTACCCTGCGCCATCATTTTCAACTTGTGTATTTCTCTGGGCTGCAATGTATGTATGACACCAGTTCTGATTGCGTCCTTGGATGAGGAGTACGGCACCATCAGCTCCGCCCCGCAGGCATGGCATTTAAGCTTCTCGCCGGGCTTTTTCATGAAGGCTATCAGCTCCACGCCACATTTGCATCTGAATTTGACAGACATAAGAAAACCTCCAAAATGTTTTCGGCGACGCAGGCCCGAGCGTCACCATGAGATATCGAGCTTAACGGGGCAGTGGTCGGATCCCATGACATCATTAAGGATATCAACCGATTCAACTTTGCTGGCCAAGCATCTGGAAACAAGAAAATAATCTATCCTCCATCCGATATTCTTTGGGCGGGCGTTCGAACGGTAGCTCCACCAACTGTACTTCACCTCGTCGGGATGCTTCTCCCGGAAGGTGTCCAAAAAACCAGCGCCGACAAGATTGTCCATCCCGTCAATCTCCTCTTGCATGTAGCCGGCACTCTTGTTGTAGTTCGCCTTCGGATGCGAAAGGTCTATCCCGCGGTGAGCGACATTAAGATCGCCGCATACAACCACAGGCTTGCAACCCTCAAGAACCTTCAGATACTTCAGGAAATGTCTGTCCCAATCGCAGCGGTATCCGAGCCGGACCAGATCCGAGCCGGAATTAGGGGTGTACACAGCTACAAGATAAAAACAACCAAAATCCGCTGTTATCACCCTGCCCTCGGAATCCTCGAAAATCCCTCCCATACCGAAGGTCACCCCGGCTGGCTCCTCGCGGCAAAGCATCGCGGTCCCCGAATACCCTTTCCTCTCTGCGGAATTAGCAAAAATCCTGTAGCCCTGAATATCTGACAGGGCATACATAACCTGATCGTCCTGAGCCTTTGTCTCCTGAACACACAGGATATCCGGCGAACAGCCGGATACAAACGCGCCGAAACCCTTCCCTGCCACCGCCCTGATCCCGTTGACATTCCACGAGATTAAACGCATTGCAGAATCCTTGAACCCTTATATGTCACTTGTCGGAGGAGAGGGAAATATTCCTGTACTTCGCGTTGCCGAGCTGGTCGAGTATGTCCATCACAGGACGCTGCGAAGCCCGCGGGGAAACCTTAATCAGGATTATATCGGATCTGTCCACCTTCATGGACTCCAGCTTCGAAAGCACCTCGTCCACCGTGACCGCCAAGGACTCGATCAGCACATCGCCATCGTCTGTCACGGTGATGGTTATCCCCTCAGAAAGGTCTATCTCGTCCGTCACGGCACCAGAGAAGGTACAGCCGCAAAAAAACAATCCAGCAAGCAAGGCCACAACAGCAATAATCATCCTCATGTCGCTCCCTCTCCTCTTCTTGTTTCACAAACACAAACAAACCCAACAAAACCTAATCTACATCGCCGCAACAGCATATGCAATGCCAATAGAAAAACAATCATGCCTTCAGCACTGCAACAAAAGCCTCCTGCGGGATATTCACCTGCCCAACCTGCTTCATACGTTTCTTGCCAGCCTTCTGCTTCTCCAGAAGCTTGCGCTTGCGCGTGATGTCGCCGCCGTAGCATTTAGCCAGCACGTTCTTGCGCAACTGCCTTATGGTCTCCCGAGCGACGACCTTGCCCCCCACCGCGGCTTGGATGGCTATCTGGAACATCTGCTGCGGGATGACCTCCTTGAGCTTCGCGGCAATCTGCCTCCCCCGCGCAGGGGCATGGTCAATATGGACGATCGAGGAAAATGCGTCAACCGGCTCGCCGTTGACAAGCATGTCCAGCTTGGCCAGCTTGTCGGGCTTGTAGCCGCAGAGCTTGTAGTCCATGCTCCCGTAGCCGCGGGTGATGGACTTCAGCTTGTCGTGGAAGTCTATAAGTATCTCGTGCATCGGCAGCTCCGCAGTGATTATCACATGCCCGCCATCAACACTGTGAGTCATCGTGCACAAACCACGCTTGCTCATCACAAGATTCATGATGTCGCCGATATACTCGTTAGGCATCATGATGTTGGCGCTGATCATCGGCTCCTCTATCTTCTCAATCGTGGAGACATCC
>CAZANS010000172.1:4430-5455 GCA_964486565.1 uncultured Victivallales bacterium | reverse complement strand
CCTTGACATACAGATAGTTCGGATGCTCCTGATGCCATTCCAGACTGCTCTTCTCCCCGTAGACCCATATCGCGAGCCCGTTTTCCTCGCCGATGGATATCTGGCTGGCGTGCAGCAAGCCCTTCGCGCCGTTGTCGAAGCGAAGCAGGCAGTTGCCGTCGTCGTCGAGCAACCTTCCCTTTACGAAGGTGCTTAGATCCGCGCAAATCTCCTTGATCCTGAGCCCGGTGATGTATTCGGCGAGGTTCTCTGCATGAGTTCCGATATCGCCTATGCATCCTGCCGCCCCGCTCTGCTTCGGGTCGGTGCGCCATGCCGCCTGCTGCTGACCTTCCCTTTCGATCGGCTTGATCAGCCAGCCCTGGGGATACTGGACAACAACCTTGAGGATCTTGCCGAGGTCCCCCTTCTTGACCATGTCCCTGGCAAGCTTGACCATCGGATAGCCGGTATAGTTGTGCATCAGCCCGAAGACGCGTTTGGTCTTGGCCACGATCTTCTCGAGAGCCTTGGCTTCGGCCACGGTCATGGTCATCGGCTTCTCGCACATCACATGGAACCCGGCCTCGAGGAAGTCCTTGGCTATCGGGAAATGCCAGTTGTTAGGCGTGGTTATTGCCACAAAGTCAATCTTGTCGTCGCGCTTGCTTTCCTTCTTGATCATTTCCTTGTAGGTTGCATACGTGCGGTCGGGGTCAATGCAAAGCTCCTGCCCCATCTGCAGACTCTTGGCGGGGTCTATGTCGAAGGCTCCCGCGACAATATCAATCAACCCGTCCAGGCGCGCTGCCTTGCGGTGAACCTCCCCGATAAAGGCCCCGGGGCCTCCACCAACCATTCCCATTCTCAGCTTCCTCTTCATCCGAACCTCCTTATTCGTTGAAATAATTATATAGCCGATTTCAAACCCGCCGTTGAACAGGCATAAGAATAACACGTCAAAGCCATGATGCAAGCCCGATATCAAGGATGATTTTGCTTTTAAGCCTTGTCAATATTACAAGCGATATTGACAAGGCCGAGAA
>CAZANS010000172.1:3579-4420 GCA_964486565.1 uncultured Victivallales bacterium | reverse complement strand
TGCTGGCGGCGCCCCCATAATCCGGCTATCCCAGATGTAAAGAACGCCTCCCAAAAGACCGGAGAAGAGAAAAAAGAAATAGACAACAAAGCTCATTGCAAGCGCCTTCTCTGGTGCAACACCGACAAGGCCGAGAAGCGTCATATATTTCCGCTATGCTATTCGATTTGTTTACGGGAATAAAATCGTGCGTGATCTTCTTCTAGAGATATACGGCAGGCTGTATTCGAGGTACGGGAGTCAGTTGTGGTGGCCCGGGGACAGTCCGTGGGAGATATGCGTGGGTGCGGTTTTGACGCAGAACACGAGCTGGAGCAATGTCGAGAGGGTGATAGCCGATCTCAAGCGTGGGGGGCTTATCGGTGCCGGGAAAGGCGAAAACAAGCTTGACGACGGTGGATATGCTGCGAAATTCGCAGAGACGCCTGTCGTTGAGCTTCATGATTTTCTGAGGCCTTCCGGGTACTTCAGGCTCAAGACAGAACGGATGCTCAACGTTACGCGATGGTGGCTCGACAATTTCAGGGACGGTTGCCTGAAATCGAGGCGGGACGATCTTGAGTTCTGGAGGGATTCGTTGCTTGAAGTCAAGGGTGTCGGTGCCGAGACGGCGGACAGTATCTTGCTGTATGCCTTCGGGATGCCGACTTTCGTGGTTGATGCCTACACGAGGAGGATAATGGCGCGGCATGCAGGGATCTCGCCGAATATCGGCTACGAGGATTTGCGTGGGATATTCATGGGCAATCTGCCGCATGATGTCGCTTTGTTCAACGATTACCATGCCTTGATTGTGCGGATGGGCAAGGACGACTGTCGGCCGAGGGGTTGCACAGAAGGG
>CAZANS010000172.1:0-3569 GCA_964486565.1 uncultured Victivallales bacterium | reverse complement strand
GCTTATAAATCTAAGCAGGGCCTATCTGTAGTATGATGCGCCAGTGCCGCTTGACTCGCACGCCCGGACTTTCGAGACGGAGATTCGATCGGAGTCAATTTTTTCTGCCAGCCGGTCGAAGATATGTTTGGCCAGCAGCTCGCTGCTGGGGTTTTTCCCGGAGAATATCTCGAGCGTATTCAGGTTCTTGTGGTCAAGCTCGGAGATAATGCTGTCCAGCTCCTTCTTGAGCGTCCTGAAATCCATTGCGATTCCGACATCGTCAAGCTCGTCGGCAGATACAAACGCCTGGACGATCCAGTTGTGGCCGTGCATCTCTGAGCAGTTGCCCTGATAGCCGTTGAGGCAATGGGCTGCTGAGAACTCTCTTTTTATGTCTATCTCGTACATTTCTCACGTCAGATGGGGTAATCAAAGCTTGTCCAGGTCGTCCCAGATATTTTTTTTGGGCTTTTCCATGCCGTCTTTTTTGGTGTCGGCGCCCTTGTCGTCCATGGCCTCCCAAGCAGCCAGATCGGCTCGTCTTTTGCGTTCCTTGTCACTTAGCTCGGGCTTTTTCTCTTGCTGTGGTGCGGCAGGGGCAACTGCGGGAGCGGCGGCATCTCCGATGCCGGGCTGGGGCCTGTAGGGGTCAACCCCGAGCATCCCTACCTCGGGGATATCCTTTACAGATGTGAAGGGACTGCTCCTTACATTGACGAATGGCAGGTTGATATCCTGCCACTTGCTCTGGAGGAGGTTGAATTGCAAGGCGTACTGTGGGCTTCCCCTGACCGGGATCTGAACTTTGAAGAGCATGGAGTACTTATTGTTGGGCTTGGTGTCCTTGATCTCCCACAAGCTTGCGTCAAACTCGCCTTTGTCGTCCATCAAGGCGACACAAGGGAAAACTGTCCTGCCGTCGAAGAGTGAGTAGTCGTATATGCCGATTGACCTGCCCGGATCCAGCCTTACTGTGAGCAGGGCAAAGCCGACCTCGGTAGTGATCCTTGAGGCAGGCTTGTAGGGGTTTTCATTCTTGATCAGCACAGGGCTCGACGGGTTGTCGGGCTGCACCTCCGCGCGGAGGATATCTCCTGCGTAGAAGCGCCTTGACAGCGAGGCATCGTCTGCCGCCGTCAATAACGGAGCCATCGAAGCGGCCAGCGCCGCCAACAGGCAAAACAATATTTTCATCGGCGAAACCCTACATTCTCGCGCATGGTTCATGGCTATGGAGCCCGACGCATGCGACAAACACCAGATCTTTCCTTTCCCAATATACACTTCTGCAGCCCAAAGGCAACCGTTGGCAAGGGCAAAACTTGAAATTAGTTCGGAACTTTGATTTAAAAAAGGCATCTCAGGTGTATATTGCAGTCCATTTTCCTGTTTATGGACTTTGTTTGAACTGTAGATTTAAGGACTACGATGAAAAAGCTGATTTACCTTGGGCCGGCAGGCACCTACACGCACCAGCTTGCGGAGCTGCGTTTTGCAGAAGGCTACGCCATGGAGCCGGCCTCCACGATATTCGATGCCTGCGAAAGGGTTAAGAAATCAAGAGGCAGCATCGCGATCCTTCCGCTGGAGAATTCTTCCGCAGGCACAATAACATTCACCATAGACACCCTTCTCAACGATCCCGAGCTTACTGTTGTCGAGACGATGTCTCTGGTTGTGAAGCTTGCGCTGCTTGGTAAAAAAGGAGTCCCGATAAAAAGGCTCTATTCGCATTTCGCGCCCTTCAGGCATTGCGCTGGCTGGATAAGGCGCAACCTGCCGGGGGTGGAGTGCCACGAGATGTCGAGCACGGCTGAGGCGGCCATAGCGGCAAGGGATCATGAGGGCTCTGCTGCCCTTGGCTCCAAACGGCTTTCGGAGCTGTATCAGATAGATGTCCTTGAGTATCCGATAGAGCAGGAGATCGCCAACGAGACAGAGTTTGGAGTTTTGTCGAGGTTCGGCAAGGCGCACATGCGGTCGAAGGGTACCAGGTCAAGCCTCGCGGTTGAGCTGAAGAACGGGCCCGGGAGTCTCTGCTCGTTCTTGATACCCTTCCGCGACGCGGGGATAAACCTTACCAGGATAATATCCAGGCCGGTATATGGCGCGCCGAGCAAATATGCATTTTTTATTGACATCATGGGCAACCGCACTGATGAGAAGGTCGAGGAGGTTCTTTCCCATGCCAGGGAACATTGCGACCATCTGAGGATCATCGGATCATACGACTATTCCGGCAAGTATTATACGTGAAACACAATTAAGCTAGAGGAGCCTTGAGATGTTGAAATCTATTTTCACCGTATCGCTGGCGGTGCTGTTCATGATGCTTTTCTGCGCCGATTTGCAATCCCAGAGCGACGGGGACGAATCAGGCAAGGAGGCACGCAAGATATGGCTTGCCGGGTTCGACTATCTCGAGAAGGGGGACAATAGCCGCAAGGAGGGTGATTTGCGGCAAGCCATGATGTTGTACGGGGAGGCTCTGGGGCACTTCGAGACGATAAAGGCGAGATATCCGAAATGGAACACTGGGCTGATAGACTACAGGATCAAGGTGTGCCAAGGCAAGATAGAGGAGCTGAGGGGTGATTTTTCGGCGCGCAACCTGAGGTTCACGGAGACAGAGACCGACAAGGAGAATCTGGTGCTCAAGACCAGGTTGTCTTCTGTGGAGAAGGAACTCAAGGAGACCAAAAGCCTGCTTGACGCGACTTATGTCTCACTTGAGGCTGCGAGGCGCGAGGCCGCCCGCAACGTCAAGGGGGCGGATCAGGTGGAGCAGCTTCTGAGGGACAAGATAAGCCTGACCAACCGTGTCTCATTACTTGAGGAGCAGAACAGGAAGCTGACGGCTGGGGCGGGCACAGGCGGCACGGGCTCGGCCGAAATGAAGGAGACTCTCGACAGGGTATTGTTGCAGCTTGAGGGGCTGAAGCGAGAGAAGGGTGAACTTGTCAACGTCTTGGAGACGGAAAGGCAGAGGCAGCTTATACTTGAGCGGAAGAATGTTGAGCTTTCCAACGAGCTTGCGCTCCTCAAGAAAAGCGGCGGGAAGGTTTTCGATACAAAAAATGAGGGTCAAAAAAAAATAGCTATGCTCGAGGAGAGCCTTCACCAGGGCAACAGGGAGAGTGAGAGGCTTTCATCTTCCTTGAAAGATGCAGAGGAGAAACTGACGAGGGCGACGGCGACGATTGTGCAGCTTCGCGATGACATAAGGGAAATGAGGTCCAGCGTTAAGACCGATGCGGATGCGGTGATAAAGAAGCTGGGGCACGACAACGAGCTTCTGTTGCAGTCTCTTGAGACGGCGCAGTCCAACTTGTCTGAGAGGAATAGGGAATTGCGCAATCTGAGGCAGGAGCTGAAGGAGCTGAAGGATGTCAAGTCGGCGAGGGAGACGCAACTTGCAGGGATAGACCAGAGCAGGGAGCAGGTCCTTGTGGATCTTCAGAATCTCAACACTCGGGTTTTCATAGCTGACACGATAACAAAGAAGCAGGATCAGCGAATACTCGAGCAGAGACAGGAGCACGAGAAGCTGAAGAAGGACTTTGACGATCTGGTTCTGAAGAACCGAG
>CAZANS010000171.1:0-5512 GCA_964486565.1 uncultured Victivallales bacterium | reverse complement strand
GTGCGGCTATTCCGGCATCCAGTGTGATATCTGCTTTGCATCCCAGTTGTCTTGCGAATGAGCTGTCCATCATTTTCCTTGGCATTCCGTCGGGCTTGGAGGTGTCCCAGTTGATTTTGCCATTGAACCCTGCGGCATTTGCGATTTTTTGAGCCAGATCATTGATTGCGATCTCTTGTCCGCTGCCTAATGTGATTAGTTCCGGGTCTTGGTGAGTCTGCATCAGCATGACGATGGCTTTGGCGAGGTCATCAACGTTCATGAACTCGCGCAGTGCGTTCCCGGTGCCCCAGAGTGTTACCTCCGAGGCTCCAGCCTCGACGGCGTCAACGAAGCGTTTGACCATGGCCGACAGGACATGGGACTTATCGAGGTCGAAGCAGTCGTTTGTCCCGTAGAGGTTGCATGGCATGACCGAGATAGTGTTGAACCCGTGCTGTTTTGCATAATAGTATGCGAGCTTGTATCCTGCGATCTTCGCGACAGCGAAGCCCTCGTTGGTCGGCTCCAGGGATCCGGTGAGCAGATGTTTCGGTCTCATCGGCTGAGGGCACTCTCTGGGGAACATACACGAGCTGCCCAGGTAGCAGAGCTTCCTCGCCCCGTTGCGCCACCCCTGGTGGATGACATTGCAGGCTATCATGAGGTTGTCGTGGAGGAAGTCCGCCTGGGACTCCGTGTTGGCCTTGATCCCACCGACCCTGGCAGCCGCGAGTATCACGTATTCCGGCTTCACCTCGGAGAAGAAACGGGAGACCTTGGACTGGTTCCTGAGGTTGAGCTCCAGCCTCGAACGGAGAACAAGGTCGCGGAAACCTTCAGATTCAAGCGCCCGAACAACCGCAGATCCAACCATGCCCTCATGACCGGCTACATAAATTTTGGAATGTTTTTCCATAAGGAAGCTCTGAAAAAAAGGGTGGATTAGTTACATTGGTGTCATTTGTTTCATTAAGGAAATCCAATCAATTAATTTCCCCCGCGAATCTTCGCGAATAGCGCTAACAAATAAAGCGAATACAAACATTTACCACAGAGACACGGAGGTACGGAGAAGTTCTAGAGTTCTGAAGTTCTGGAGTGCTCGAGTTCTAAAGTTCTGGACTTGGTGACCCCGTGAGTCTCCTCGGGGTCAAACCTCCACTTTGTTGTTTTCGGGAGCTCGGGCATGATTACTCTATTTTTTATTGATTTAAAGTCTCACGGACGCTGGGTACGGCGTCCCTCCCGGCGCTGACGCGCCTGCATCCTGGAGGGTCATTGTCCCCAATGACCGCGTTATTTCAGAACCATATACCAACCCGGACATTTTAAAACTGTTTGCAATCATTAAACTACAGCGATTTGACACTAAAAATGCCCAAGGGTCTTTGATTCGATAAAAGCCATCACCTCGCCGGCGACACGATAGGCGATAGGCCGTTTCGGCATCCAAAAGGCTTGGTTCCATCACCTCGCCCGGGTATCGGAATTCTGTGGCATAGGGCGTGATTTCTGTTGCCATTTCGAGGAACCTGGAAAACGTACTGTCGTGCTCAGAGCACAAAGTCACCAAAAGCTCTATGTCGTGCGTCTTGGGAATGGTGGATCCACAAACGGTCAAAAAAGCTTTTAATGATTTCTCGACAGCCTGTTGGCAGTGATAAACGCCAGTATCCAAGTGCCTTTCCTCGCCATGTATGAGGATCTGCGCGGTTGCAAGATCACTTTTTGCCTTGTCCAGCCATTGACAGGCCAACTTGATAATACCGTTATCCATATATAAGTCTTCCCTCATTTTTTACCGTATGGCAGAGGGAGGAAGGAATAGAGACCTCTGCATTCCATTCGTCCTGGGTCATGACGATGATATCCTTGGGAATTGCGATATCCTTGACAAGTTTCCTGGCGGCTTGATTGCGCTTGTAACGTGGTTGCTCCGAATGGCTGACAACAAGAAGTATATCCACGTCGCTCTCCTCGTCGCCATCCCCTCGGGCTCGCGAACCAAACAACCACGCCTGACCAGCTCCCAGACCTTCAACAAGGCGTCTGGACATCTCATCAATGGCTTTAGAGTACGCTTGCATGGTATTCCTTATTTTATCTACCGCTAATATACACCGCCTTGCCGCTGAATCAATGCCTCAGACGATTCATTTCCCCGCGAATAACGCGAATCTGCGCGAAAAAGAATAAAAACATTCTACACAGAGGAAAGAAAGGAAAGGAAGTTCTAAAATTCACAGTTCACGGTTAACGGTTCACAGTTGCTAGTCCCCTAATGAGACTAATGAGACCAATGATACTCGCTGAGACCCGACCTCCGTCGTCCGTCTGCTGTCCTCTGGCGTCCGGTTACCCCTCTTCCTCCCTTATCTCCGTTGCCTCTTTGTGAAGATTTCTGTATTATTCGCGCCAATCCGCGCAGATTAGCGGGCAGTGAGGGAAGTTCTAAAGTTCTAAAGTTCTAAAGTTCTGGACTTGGTGACCCCGTGTGGGCAGATCCGGAGTCACGGAGTCATTACTCTTTGTAAAGCCCTCTGTATTATTTGCGCCGATTCGCGCAGATTAGCGGGCAGTTTAAATTCATTTCCCCGCGGATAAGAGAATATATCCTACCGCAGAGCATAGTTATAAAACTTCAACACTTCAGAACTTCCCAGTATCCTGCGCGATTGCCGCCGACTCGTTTCAATATCCCTTTAGCTTCCAAGTTCTTTATATGCTGCTTTACGCCGTTTATACTAATTCCAAGCTCTTTCGCCAATATTTTGCGGGTGATCCTAGAATCCTTCTCTATCAGATTCAGCAGACGATCACGAGTCTTAGGGGTAGTCTTAGGGGTAGTCTTAGGGGTAGTCTTAGGGGTAGTCTTAGGGGTAGTACTGATTTTTTGTTCGGAATAGCTCAAGCTTGTGAAGAAACCGTCTCCGCTTTCCTCGTATTGGAAGATCATTGTGGGGTATTCTGCGATCTCTTTTCGTATGCGGATAAAACCACTTCCATATTTCTCGATATCCCGGGTTAGATAGAAAGCCTCGGCAATAAGTTTATTGCGGGTACGAGACTGATAATTGTCCGTTTTGAGCTTTTCTACCGTTAGTTCTCCATACAGCTTCCCGGGGTTGAAAAAGGTTATAGAACTGTCGAATATTTTTATCTGTATGTCGGTAGGGCTGTTGTAGTCACGATGGACGATCGCATTTAAGAGAAGTTCTCGCAGGGCTGTCAACGGATATTCTGGTATTTCTATCCTCTGGATTTCTCCAGTTATCTCAAATGCCACTTTGATATGGGACAGAATGAAGCGCATTGATTCATGGACGACTTCGAAAAGAGTTCCTCGTATCATTCTGTCATCTATGATGGTGGAAGGCGTCTTGAAGCGGCCTATATGGACGGAATATTCCGGGTCGGCATTCCCAAACAGGAGCATGGCTGCGTTCGTAGGAACACTGTCTTTGAAATAGGCAAGCTTTTCAAGGATGTTGCAATTGCCTTCCTGGACTCTGAAGCGTCCTCCCTGTTTGACCTTCAATAGAAACGAGTCAATCTTGTCACGGGACAGGGATTCGATGCTTCCATTTGTAGCCGGGTATGAATCCCATGAAAGTTGCAAGGATTTCATATGCATTTCTGTTATCTCGGTGATTGACATCCTGTGATTGCTATTGGCTGCCCGCCTGTAATAACGGTCACGAAAGGCAACTGGCTTTACCGGGAACTCGTGTACGCGGATACGAGCAACTTTCTTGCTGTTATCAGAAAAAACGTCTATTTCGGGAATAATTGATGGCGAGGTGTTTAGTTTGATCTGATTTATCCACTTCTGAATAGTCTCATCTTCGCAAGATATACCAACGACCGATCCGGAATTGGTTACTCCAATCAAAATTGCGCCTCCATTGCCGTTTGCAAATGCGGAAACGGTTTCAATCACCTCCTTCCCGAAGGAGGTTTTGAATTCCAAGGTCTCTGATTCCCCGTTTGATATCAATTCCTTGAATGTTGTCATATTCATCGGTCAGATTTTTCGAGGGTTAGCTTTAGTTTTTGTGCTTTCATGCGATTCCCCACTAACTTTAGGACTCCAGAACTCGAGCACTTTCGAACTTTCCCAAGCCTCCGTTTCCTCTTTGTGAAAAGATTCTGTATTATCTGTATTATTCGCGCCGATTCGCGTAGATTAGCGGGCAGTGAGGGAAGTTCTAAAGTTCTGGAGTGCTCGAGTTCTAAAGTTCTGGAGTTGCTGGCACCGATTACTGATTTTATGATTTAATGATTGGGTGATTTAAAGATTGAGAGATTTGGGAATTCACGGTTCACGGTTCACAGTTGCTAGTCCCCTAATGAGACTAATGACACTAATGATACTTCACTGACTACCGATTACTGATCACCTTGTTGTTTCAACATGGATTGGATTATCTTATCCGAGACCCTAAACCCGGACTCTTTAAGTGCGGAAACGGCTTCCTCAATGTCACGCAGGATGCCTTTCTTGTATGCTGCCAACAGAAGCCCCAGCGTTCCTGTGAAATTCAAACCTAATTCAGCCGCCACATTCCGAGCGGGTAAATCATCTAAAATCACCAGATCTGCTTGAATCCGGATTGCGAGTGCGATTACTGCGGTTTCGCCATCCCCCAGCTCTTTTCGCAAAACTTTCTCGGGCGGATCGTCAACGGTCTTCAACCATGGCGCATTATATAGCTCTTCGGATCCACCGTAGGCCGAGCGTCCGGCGCGCAACTCATCAACAACAGACTGGGGACGGATAAGTTCGCTGAAGAGCTTGGGCAAAATTATAAGCTGTCCGATCCGATCCAGCGCAACCAGGGGAGATGTGTTAATGACCACCTTCATTCTGAAACACTCAGTGCCGCCTCGGTATCCGCCGACAATTCGTCTTCGGTCTGCTGAAAAATCGAGATGTCATATTGTCCGCATGTCATCAAAAACTGTACGCGTGGCATTCCGGCGAGACGAGCGGCCAATCCGCTTGAGATGCGCCCCATCTCAAAGAGTTTCAGTGCAGAGGCAAGCCGAACTTCCCCTTCCAATTCTGACTGGCGCCGACCCAAGGCAACCGCCAGTTCAGGGGCGCATTCTAATGTCATCGTGTTCATAATATATCTCCCTATTTCATTCAACCGCCAATATACACCGCATTGCCGCTGAATCAATGCCTCGCACGATTCATTTTCCCGGGAATGACGCTGATATCTGCGTTGTCAGGGTTGACTTCGTGACTTGGTGACGCCGTGCGGGACAAATACGGGGTCATGGAGTCACGGAGTCATGAAGTCATCTTGATCTCCCTGCACCTCTGCCCTCTGTCGTCCGTCGTCTGTCTGCTGTCCTCTCTCCTCCGCCTTCCTCTGTGCCTCTGTGGTAGGATCTTCTGTATTATCCGCGCCGATTCGCGTAGATTAGCGGGCAGTCTTAATTCATTTCCCCGCTAGTGAGATATATTATTGAGCCAGTTTCAAAACTCCGCGTGAACCGCGTTGGGAGCGCAGGCGCGGCA
>CAZANS010000170.1:0-5522 GCA_964486565.1 uncultured Victivallales bacterium | reverse complement strand
TCTTCGGATCGTTCTTCGACCGCGTGGGCATCACCATGGTACAGGGGCATCTGCTTGTGATGGCAAGCGTGATACCCATGTGCGCGATAGGTGTGTTCTTCTCGGTCTTTATTCCCGAGTCTCTATCCGCTATAATCACTGCGATCTGCATATGGTTCGCGCATTCTGTGATTGCCTTGTCCAACATACCCTTCATTTATGCGGGCATACTCCCAGATCTCGACCTTTTCAACCTTAAGGCCGAGGCAGCCTATGAGCTAGGCGGCATCGAGTGGCTCTACATACTTATCGCCCTTGTGTGGGGTATATCGTATTCTGTGTTTGCCACGTCGCTTGCAAGCCTAATTTTCAGTTACAAGGATCTCAAGTAAGGGAGAAAGTTTAAAATGAAAAAAAGTCTAGTTGTCCATGTTCTGGTGATCGTTGTTTCTGTCGGGGTGTCGTTTTGGCTTGGCTCGGATCTGCTTGAGCGCCATGGTGGGATAGCCAAGAGCCGTTCGGAGCTTACCAAGGCTCCAATGGGCGGTTTCAACAAATTCGCCTCGGATGTGCATTGGATGCTTTTCATCAACTACTGCGGCTCCGTTAATTCGGTTACAGACGATAATGTTGACGAGATGTACAACCGTTTGAACACTATCCTTCGCAACGACCCTGATTTTGAGAAGGCCTACAAAATCGGCGCGATGATGCTGTCTGTACAAGCTCCTGTCAGGGCGGCCGAGTTACTTGTACGCGGTGCCACCAACCCCAACCTGTCTTCAAGCTGGGAGCTTCCCTATCTGGCTGGCTATGTGCTTGCCAACTATGTGAGAGACGAGGACGACAAGGATCGTCTCCGTAAGGCCGAGGACATGCTCCACCTTGCCGTCCAGAGGGGCAACCAGCGCCATGTCGTGTCCTTGCTTCTGAGGATAAAGGCCAGGCGTATCGAGCAAAGGGGCAAGCCCCATGATGGTGTTGACATAGCCAACGACGAGCATGCCTATCTTTGTGCATTGTACGACGAGTGGCGCAGTTCCTCGGCCGGGGAGCCCCACCCCGGCATACTTTATGGGAATTTTGGAAGTTCCGGGCAAGTTGTAAGCGACATGGAGGGCAGGATACTTGAGGCGGCCCGGAACGCCAAAGACTCCGCTCCAGACAACAAGGATGTGCGGAAGACTGTTGAGACTGTTATGGGCAAGGTCCTTGCCAACCATCATCTCTGTACAAGCTGTCTGAGCAGATACAATCCCGGAGACAAGTTCTGTTCGCACTGCGGCAGCGATGTGGCTGTTTATGGAGCCTGCAAGAAGTGCAATGCCATTTTGAGCGGGCGTTTCTGCTCCGTCTGCGGCGAGGACTCTCAAAGCAAGTAAGATGTTGGAGGCTGGAATTGTTGCGTAGCCTTGCTCTAAAAGATACAAAAGCCGTGTCGCTAATGTTCGCCACGGTTTTTTTTTTCTACTTCTCGTCGGAAATGCTGCTGAGGCAGTACGTGCTTGGGAAGATGACCTCCAAGGACATGGATGTGAACAAGATCCTGTCACGCCTTCCGCACGGAATACGTGAGAAGGTGCGGGTCAGAATCACCAAAGGCAGGCTGAAGGACCAGCTTGCCGCGGCAAAGACTGACGGCCAGTACATCTCGATCAGAATAGCTCTCGCCAGCATGGAGACTGAAAAGGAGATGGAACAGGCATGCTTCGAGATCTCGCAGGGCTATCCCAACAATCCCGAGTCCATCAGCTCCTTTCTCTTCTTTTTCAGAGGCAGGTCGCCTTTGCGCCAGATATCGGTGGGTGAATACCATGACTTTATCCTACGTCTGCCGGAGCTTAACCGGGTTTATGCTTGGGAGGGGGGGTTGAACAAGCTCAAGGGAACCGGGGCGAGCAGGCGTGAGATAATAGAGTTTCTCCACCCTCTGCTTAACATCGAGCCAAATTACAAGGACTATATGAGGCTATACGTTGAACTGGCCGAGTCGGCGTTACAGGAGGATGCGGACTCTATCGAGAACCGCTCGAGGAAGCTTAAGGAGGCCTGCGAGAAGCTGCCGACGATTGAGCAGGTGCAGTCTCGCATGATGAAGGAAGAGGGCGAGAAGGGGAAAAAGGATTCCAAGTGATGGAAAAGATCCTGGCTGTTTCCGAAATCACACTAAAGAAGGTCAAGGAGCCTGCTTTCAAAGTGCTCTTCATCATCGCGGTAATATTTGGCTACTGTGTTTCTGAGATGGAGGCCTTGTCTTTCCAAGGCGAGGATGTCACGATAAGCACTATCCTGGCGACAGACTCTGGAACACCGCTGCTGGCAGGTTTCATGATGATCATCCTTATGACGCTGCTGATAGCGGTTTTTTCAGGGGGCACGGAGATCCCGAGGGATGTTGACTCGCAAATGGTTATGTTTATTCTTTCCAAGCCGATCAGCCGGGCTGAGTATCTGCTGGGGAAGTACATCGGGGTTGTCCTTACCTGTCTGGTCTTTTTCATCCTGGCGTTCATCAGCGCTGTTTTGGCGCATGTGCTCAAGGCCGGGGAGCTTTATTCCCTTAGTTCCCTTGTCAGGCAATCCTATCTGGTTCTGGCGATATTCCCGTTCGTCGCAATGACCATGATGATATCCACCTTCCTTTCGGACATAAGCGCCATGATAGTTGCCGTGATATATATCATGTTCGCGCTCTCGATGAGCGCAATGTCAATATTCGTGGACATGCTTCCCAAGAGCCTTGGAGTCGCGTCCTCCGCGCATGTCATAGCCTACTGTTTCCCGAACTACTTCTACTATCTGAACTCATTCAGGCTTGTGGGTGTCGTGGTGGCAGCGCTCGTGGTCTACTCGCTGTCGCTCACTGCGATATTCCTGATGATAGGGATACTGAAGCTTAACAGGCGCGACCTGATAGAGTAGGGGGCGGTTCGAGGACCGCCCCATCGCGGAACAAGCGGTCATCTGGCTACTTTTCTGCCGCCGCCGCGTTCTTCGATGCCGCCTCGCGGTCCCTGCGCATCTCCGCTACACTCTTTGTCTTAAGCCTGGCCGAACCCTTGTATCCTTTGCGTGTCTTTATCCTCTTCCCGGACTTCAGCCTTGCCTTGGCATCCTTGATCGCATCCTTGTACTGGGGCAGCCATTTTTCCTGGGCGACGAGCATCTCGTCTGTCATCTGCCATATCTCTGGGGGGTTGCATACTGCCCCGGTAAGCGGGTCGAGCATCATCGCCTGCCTCAGAAGCTGGTCGTCACCCCTTGCCGCCGCCTCCACGGCCAGACGCTGCACCGAGATGCTGTTGTTGCATACCGTGGCGCAGCCCATCGGCAGGTCCCCGACAATGGGTATGCTTATGCCGTTACGGTCAACATAGCCGGGAACCTCCACTATCGCATCCTCGGGCAGATTCGTGATGCAGCCGCGGTTCGGCACATTGAAATGCCCCCGGTATACCCTGCCGGTCTCCAATGACTCGATTATGTATGACCCGTGCTCATGGCTGCGCTTCCAGGAGTCGAAATCCCGGGGTTTCTCCTTCATCCAGTTCGGGAAGTCGGTCTCGAACCAGTTCCTGCCCTCTGTGCAGACTCGAAGATACCCCCCTGTCTCGCCATCTATCCAGCAACCCAAGTCTATCCATTTCAATATTTCCTCCGGACGCTTGCGGTACCATGCCACGTACTCGCTCAGGTGCCCGTTCGACTCGGTGCTGTAGTAACCAAACCGCCGAAGCATGTCTATCCTGACCTTCTCGGTGCGCTTGTATTGAGGATGCTGCTCGAAGCCCTCGAGAAGGCGCTGGCACCAGTCCTCGCCGTCGAATATCACCCTGATGTACCATGTCTGATGGTTGATTCCAGCGCAGATGATGTCCACATCCTCAGCAGCGACTTCCCTGTAGGCTTTAGTTCCTTTCTTGGCCTTCCGTGCCTTGTTGTAAAGCAACTCGATGACAGAGGCTATCTGCCAATGCCCGCCCATCACGCCGTGGCAGAGGCCTATTGTCTTCACCCCGCCGTAGGTGTTCGCGGCCCATGTAAGCATGGCGTTGGGGTTGCCGTAGTTGAGCATGATCGCACCTGGTGCAGAGATGTCCTTGATGTCACGGCAGAAGTCGAGCACTGCTGCGATACCCCTCTGGCCGTACATTATCCCTCCGGCGCACAAGGTGTCGCCCACGCACTGGTCTATGCCGTAGGACAGCGGTATGTCTATGTCCGTGGCGAATGCCTCTAGTCCGCCTATGCGTGAGCAGTTCACAACATAGTTCGCGCCCTTGAGTGCCTCCCTGCGGTCCAGCGTAGACTTGATCTTGAGTTTCATGCCGTTTGACTCGATGTCCCTCTGGCAAAGCTTGTAGACCATGTCGAGGTTCTTGCGGTCAATGTCGTTGAAAGAAACCTCGACATCATTCCGCAGGTCCTTCACCGCCAGCAGATCAGACAGTATCCCGCGCGTGAACCCGATGCTTCCCGCCCCGATAAACGCAATCTTTAATCCCATCTCCTCATTCTCCTTTGTTGAAAAATATAACTATCATGCTATAATATCAAAGCGGCGGTTTATACATGCAACAGGCGAAAAATAAGAAAAATATGCGATTGATATGAGAAACGTGCTGTTGAAGGCCAGAAGAAAAGGTGGGAGGACGGTCTCTTTCGCCTCCCTTGAGCGGAAACTTCCGCTGCATGTGATGATTAGCTCCTGCGGATATGACAGGAAGGTCAGCGGGGATCAATACGTCTGGGACGGAACAAGACGCGGCGCCAGCGAGTTCTTTTTATGGCAGTTGACTCTGTCTGGCAGAGGGATGCTCCGTTACGATGGGAATGAGTATCCGCAGACTCCAGGGAACGCCATGTTCCTGCGAATCCCGCATGAGCACTGCTATTATCTCCCTGAAGACTCCGATGCCTGGGAGTTCATATACATCTGCCTGTACGGACATGAGGCTGTCAGGCTGCTGAGGCATCTGCAAAGCTTCGCCGGTTGCTGCATGAAATTCGATGAATCCTCGCCCGCGGTCAAACTTGCGCTGGATATCTCTTCAGCCGCCGCGGCCGGGATGCTTGACGAGCCTTTTGCTAATTCCGCAATGGCCTATCGTTTCGCGATGGCCCTGCTCTCTGAAAGGATGCCCGGTTCAAGAGTCTTCGACAAACCGCGTTTCGTGGCGGATGTGGAGAGTTTTTGTCTCAAACACCTTTCGGAGGATATCGGCGTGGACGACATGGCCGCCGCCGCAGGGCTGAGCCGATATCACTTCAGCAGGACCTTCAAGGCATTCCGCGGGGAGTCGCCGGCAATTTTCTTGAGGAACATGAGGCTCCGCTCAGCCGCGTACCTGCTCGGAGGATCAATGCTCGCCGTCAAGGAGGTCGCCTCAAGGTGCGGATTCAATGACACCAGCTACTTCTGCATGCTTTTCAGGAAGACTTACGGCCTGAGCCCCGAGGTTTTCCGCAAGAGCGGGATGTACTAGCAGTTCACGGTTCACTGTTCACGGTTGTTAGTTGTTAGTTGTTAGTTGTTAGTTGTT
>CAZANS010000169.1:0-5531 GCA_964486565.1 uncultured Victivallales bacterium | reverse complement strand
GGCAGGGGAGGGGGCCAAGACATTCGCGTCGTTTGTCAACGACTCATCGAAGGTCGAACCTGAAGGGGTTTTTGTTGCTATTAAAGGCTCTGTCAAGGACGGACACGACTATATCCCCGAGGCTCTTGCAAGGGGTGCTGCGCTGATAGTCGGCAGCCGCTCTTCGGAAGATGCTGGCATCCCCGCCGGGACAGGCTATATCCGTGTTGAGGACTCATACGTCGCCTATGGCAGGCTCGCCGAGCTTTTCTGTGGTTATCCGGCCAGGGATATGCAGATTGTGGGTATAACCGGGACGAACGGCAAGACTACAACTGCATATCTCCTGAGGGGTATTCTCGGCGGGGCGAAGGGCAAGTGCGGGTTGATATCCACCGTGGAGTACAGTTGTCCCGGAATGAGTGTCCCGGCGAGATGGACAACCCCCGACCCGATGGAGTTCCAGAAGCTGCTCTGCAAATTTCGCAACTCCGGCTGCCGCCAGGCGGTGATGGAGGTGTCGAGCCATGCGCTGGCGCAGGACCGCATAGGAAGCCTCGTCTTCGATGCGGGCGTATTTACTAACTTGACCGGGGACCACCTGGACTACCACAAGGACATGGAGTCGTACTTCTCAGCCAAAAGCAGGCTGTTCAACAAGCATCTTGCGGATCCTTCCAGGGCTGTGATAAACACCGACGATCCATACGGCAATAGGCTGCGCTCCTCGCTCGACGGAGCACTCTCCTACGGGAAAAACTCCGACCCGGACGCTAAAATCTCAAGAGTTTCAGACTCGAAGGCCGGGATCGAGGTGGAAATCGCCTTCAGGGGACGCAAGCTGGCATTGAAATCCTCGCTTCACGGGGCATTCAACGCCTACAACATCGCGGCAGCATTCCTTGCCGCCTCGGCTATGGGTGTGGAGGACTCACTGATAATCGCGGGTATCGCAAGCCTCGCATCCGTCCCCGGCAGGATGGAAAGCTTCAACTACCCGGGTAGCCCGCTCGCCGTCATTGACTACGCGCATACCGACGACGCATTGAAAAACGTACTTCTGTCACTGCGCGAGGAGTCCCCAGAAAGAAGGATATGGCTAGTTTTCGGCTGCGGCGGCGACAGGGACAAGTCCAAAAGACCCAGGATGGGCGCCGTCGCTGCGAAATTCGCAGATCAAATAGTCATCACAGACGACAACCCCCGCTCGGAAGACCCTGGGGACATCGCCGCGCAAATACTCAAGGGAATCCCCGAGACAGGCAAGGTGGAGATCATCCATGACCGCAGGGATGCCATAAGCCATGCACTCACAAAAGCCGCCGAGGACGACATAGTCCTCATCGCAGGGAAGGGGCACGAGACATATCAAGAACGCAAAGGCATAAAAAGCAACTTCGACGACAGGGCTGTCGTGCGCGAAATGCTGCAAAAAATAACTGCGGCCTCAGCCCAACATTATCCCAACCAGCACTAGAAGCACCGTCGCAAAAAACGTCAATGCCGAGAATGCCGTCCCGAGTATGCAGAATATCTTCTTCCTGGAGCCTTGAAACATCCCCCCGATTCCCAAGCCTATCGCCAAGAGGCAGAGGCCTAGAAGGAAAAACAGCATAAGCCCTACCGCAACAGCGATCGGCGACTCCTCGTTCATCGCTCCAGGATTGGCCGCCTCCAGCAATGCAGAGACTACCACAAGCGCAAAAATAGAAAAACCCGACAGCAAACTCAGCACGAATGACGCTATGCCAAGCCCCGAATGCTTGCTCTCTTCCATAAAAATTCGCTCCGCTGATTTTTTCAGTTTTCTATAATCTCGAGAGTGACAGTGATTGTTGTTCTGCCGGAAGGTGGAGTTGGGAGTTTTTTCAGCTTGGCGAGCAGGTCGGCGGCGGAACTGTCCATCGCCTCGATCCCGCTGCGCCTGACGATCCTCGATGACACCACCGCGCCGTCTCCCCCCACCGACAGCTCGACATCCACAGTCGGCAACCTGCCGCCAAGCTCGGATTTAGATGGCTGCCTCCATGTCTGGTATATGACCGCCGAAACCTGGTCGAAATAGTTTCTGGAGACATTCCCCTGGGATGTCGGCGTAGCAGTCGGTGGCGCGCTAACCCTGACACTGTTCCTCGCGTCTCTGAGCTGCCTCTCTATGTCCTTAGCTGAAGGTGTGACCACCACTGGCGCAGGCGGTGCGGGGTCATTCTTCACAACCTTGTCGGAAATCTTTATGTCCTCCGGGCGCAGCAGATTGCTTTTTTTGGGCGCAGGAGCGGGTGTCGGATCCGGCTTGACAGCAGCGGTTTTCTTCGGCGCAGGGGCAGGCGCTGGGCTTGGCTTCGGTGGCTCGACTCGCGGCTCGCTCCTGGGCGGTGTCGGTGCCGGTGCCGGAGGGGAAGGGTCATACGAAATCGGCAACTCGGACGGCGGACTTACAAGATTCACCTTTATCACCGCAGGCTTGCTCCGGGCAAGAAGACTCGATATCAAACTCCAGCACAAAAGCAAAAGGACAAGCCCTACATGCACCGAAAGCACGACAACGCGGATTTTGCGCCTCTGTCGCGCATCAACCAACATAAAGGAACGGTCAAATCCCTTGAATCCGCGACTTTTTCCATGAATGATGCCGATATTTTCCATAAATGCGCTTGACTAGCTCGTTTTTCATACTATCTTCCCAATCCCTTTTCGGTGGGGTTCCCGAGCGGCCAAAGGGGGCAGACTGTAAATCTGCTGGCTACGCCTTCGGTGGTTCGAATCCACCCCCCACCACCAACTTACACCAAATCCGGAGCAGCACCCCGAACCCGAAACCCGAAATACTCTACCATGCGGCGGCCGAAAATCAAGAGATATCAAGGTTTTTGTGGCGGGATAACGGCTTAAACCTGATGGAGAGAGTGTTGCAGTGGATCGTTTAGGGCTGTTCGAGGATCATTGGGATATGGTTTTTCATTTTTTTGAATCCGAGGTTTTTGTAGAACTTTTCTGATCTAGGCTCGGCGACCAGCCCGATCCAGTCTATCCCGCGTTTGCGAAGTTCGCAGACGATGAATTTTATGATCATCCCGCCGATGCCCTTATTCCTGTGCTGTTTGAGCACGACCACGTCCTGGATGTACGCGTCGCTGCATCCGTCGGATATGGCCCTTCCCATTCCTGTCATATTGCCGTTGTTGTCGAATGCGCCGGCGAATACTTCCGAGCCCGCGACGATTTTGTCAATGAAGGAGGTGTCGGAGTAGTAGTCGTCATCCCACCAGCCGCCGTCAATGTAGAGCCTGATAAATTCGTCTCGGTCAACCTGCCCGACTGTCCTTATCTCGACATTTAAGCCAATTTCAACGGACTCTTCCATGTGTTTTTTTCCCGGTGATTCATGAAATTCCTTTCGTCATGGTTTCCTTTTTTGCACTAACGAGCTAAGTTAACAACGTATAGGCCGATATCAAAGGCCTTTCGGTTGAAATGTCATAAATTGGGAGAGATTGATGATAGTCATGTGCGTCTGTGGAGGCAGGGGGCTGGTTTCCGAGGAGAAAATTGCACTGATACGCGAATATCTGGCAGGGGAGGGGAGGGCTTACTCTGAGTTCTCCGATTTCTGCGACTACACCGAGCTTGGCGATGATGTCAGGCGGAGGCTCTCCGAGGCTAAAAATATTGTTGTCATGGCCTGCTTCCCGCGTACGATAAGAAGTTTCTTCCACACAGCAGGGATACCGCTGGAAAACAAGAGGCTCGTCTGCATCAACCTCCGCGAGATGGAGCATGAAGAAATCGTGAAAGCGTTGGCCGAGGCTGGCGAGATGGCGACCGGAGAACCCGTCCGGGGCGACTCGCCAGACAAGCTCTCCTCGTGGTTCCCGCTGATTGATGCCGAGCTGTGCTCGAACTGCGGCAGATGCCTCGAGTTCTGTCTTTTCGGTGTCTACGGCAGAGGGGAGGGGGGCAGGATCAAGGCCGTGAGCCCGAAAAACTGCAAGGACAACTGTCCGGCATGCGCAAGGATATGCCCCAAAGGCGCGATCATATTCCCAAAATCAAAGGAGTCCCCGATAAACGGGGAAGAGATCACTGGGGAGCAAGGAGGGGTAAAGAACATCCCGGACCTGGAGGAAAAGTCGCTCGATAACTTCTATCAGGCGATGGAAACTCGCAAAAACAGACGAAACACCCGCAAACTGACCAAAGAATGAGCAAGAAATGCTGGAGTGCTGGAGTTGGCGGGCAGGCATAGCAATCCCAGGAACAGGTGTCAGGTTTCAGTGTTCCCGGCTTCGCCAAGGCTTCCGTCTTCGGATGTTGATGATGATCATCGCCTCGTCTGTCTCGACTTCGAGCAGCGCGTCCCATCCAAAATGGCACGCCGCGCAGGCACGGGGAGTTTTGAAATTGGCTCGATGTATAAACAATCAAATCACTTCTTGTCTCGGTCCTTGAGCGCCTCGTATAGCATCTGCCTTATCGAGCCCATGAGTTTCGGGAAGGACTTTTCCAGCGCGAATGCCGATACCGGGGGCTGGTAGTTCATCTGGTCGTATATCCATTCAGTCGTTGGCTCCTCGTAGGTGAAAGTGTTCTCTGCAAGCACCTTCCCGGTGTTAGGCTCCTTTATCTTTGCCTCCATGGTCAACACGGCGGAGCCGTAGGACTTTGGAAGGATAAACCACAGATAGGCTCCCAGATAGGACAGCCCGTAGCTGGTCAGGTACCTGCGCCAGCAGGCCTTCTCAAGGCGAAGGACAAGCTGGTAGGCGTTGTCGGGAGGCGGGAAATGTGGTTGGTTCCAGATATCCACGGCATGCACATCCTTGAAAAGCCCCGATACGACAAGATCGCGGGGGATGAGGTTCGAGAGCGACTCGCGCAGCCCTGCCTGGAAGTAGCTGTACGTGATCACTGGGTTGACCTCGGCGTATGTATATGGCCACAGCGGGATGAGGATCATCGGGTCGTTCTGGTCGAAGGGTATCTTCTCGGAGCTGCTTCTGGAATCAATGATGTTCGCGATATAAAGGCTTTCGCCCTGGGCGACATCCCCTCGGTCGAAAGCTTCCGGGATGTACGTGATGTTGTAGTCAGTCCTGAAGCTGCTACAGCCGGAAAGCACAGAAATCAGCGCCACTGCAAAGAAAAGTTTTCCTCTCATCTGGATAATCCTCGAATAATCGTTGTTTAAGTGCAAAAGAAATACCAAACTCAATCTACCCCACGGCTGCATCTTTTCAAGAGGCCAGAAGAAAATACTTGATGTTTCGAGGGGGCAGGTGTCAGAGGGCAGGAAAATATCTAAATCCGAATTTCTAAACCCGAGAGCCAGTTTCAAAACTCCGCATGAACCGCGTTGGGAGCGCAGGCACGGCAGGCGGTGCGGCGAAATGGCTGGTGCATAGCATCAACCGTCTGTGCCCTCCATATCGCCGTGGCGAATGCCGTGCCTCTGCCCCAACCCTTTTGGCGGCAAGCTCTTTTGGCGCGAAGGCGCGAAGGCGCGAATGCCACGCCGCCGCGGTCGGGACAGACTAGGCAGGTATGCCCACTTC
>CAZANS010000168.1:0-5569 GCA_964486565.1 uncultured Victivallales bacterium | reverse complement strand
CCCGATTGCAACGAGGAAATGATGGTGATTGAGTTCGATGGTGTCGAGATTGACTACTGCGACACGTGCCAAGGCGTATGGCTGGACGAGGGCGAGATCGAGCTTGTTGGTGGAATTGAGGAGTCTTGCGATGAGCCTTTTGTGAAGGCCTTGCAAGACAGGGGGACCGGGAAGAGAACTGGCAACAGGAAGTGCCCCGTCTGCTCCAAGGCGATGATCATTGTAGATGTGCCGATTGATCCGCCGATAGAGATTGACCGATGCCCGGCAAACCACGGTCTCTGGTTTGACCATGGTGAGCTTGATGCAGTTGTGGCGGAGGCAAAGGGCACCGAGGTCGGGGGGTTTCTAAACAAGATTTTCGGCGCAGATGCGCATGTGTGATAGTTTTAAAAAGAAAATTTCATAGCAAGGAGGTTTCAGATGGCTTTGGTTCTGGTTTTAGCGATCGTCGCGGGTGTTGTATTGTTCATCTTCCTTATTACGCTGGCGTGGTTCTTCGGGACCTACAACGTGCTGGTGAGGATGAGGAACAGGGTGACCAACGCTTGGGCGCAGATTGATGTCCAGCTCAAGCGAAGGCATGATCTGATACCCAATCTGGTTAACACTGTAAAGGGATATGCCAAGCATGAGGCCGGCACGCTCGAGGCGGTCATCAAGGCTAGGAACACTGCGATGACGGCGAACGGTGTCGGCGCACAGGCAGCAGCGGAAGGCGAGCTTTCCGGCGCACTGAGCAGGCTCATGGTGGTCGTCGAGCAATATCCCGACCTTAAGGCCAACCAGAACTTCATGCAGGTCCAGGAGGAGCTGACTTCCACTGAGAACAAGATATCCTTCGCCAGGCAGGCGTACAACGACTCGGTGATGGAATACAACACCAAGCGCGAGATGGTGCCGTCGAACATAGTCGCCGGGCTCTGCAAGTTCGAGGCCAAAGAGCTTTTCGAGCTAAAGGACGAGACCCAGCGCGAGGCGCCGGAAGTCAAGTTCTGAAAATGCTGTCAGCAGACAGTTCACGACCATTCAACAACAGCGGGATTATTGAGTCATGTGGGAAGCGATAAGCGCCAACAGAAACAAGTCAATAGTCCTGATCTTCCTGATGGGCATGCTCCTTGCCCTTCTAGGGGCGGTCATAGGCGGCGCGGTTTTCGCAGGTGACGACGACATGCTCGCCAGCGGGGCGATACTAGGTGTGCTGGTCGCCGGCTTCATCTGGTTCGTTATGACGATGGTGGCCCTCTTCCAGGGAAGGAACATCCTGCTTTCCATCTCCGGCGCACGCGAGGTCAGCCACTCCGACGCACCCCAGCTATACAACATCGTCGAGGAGATGAGCATCGCGGCGGCACTGCCAAAACCCCCAAAAGTATATATCATGGAGGACAAGGCACCCAATGCGTTCGCCGTCGGTACACCCGAGAACGCCGCCGTGGCGATCACCACAGGGCTGCTCTCGGTACTCTCGCGCGACGAGCTCCAGGGCGTGATGGCGCACGAGATCGGGCACATAAAGAATTTCGACACCAAGTTCATGACGATCGCCGGTGTGATGATGGGCACTATCGTGATACTCGCTGACATCTTCATGAGGGGCCTTATCTTTGGGGGCGGAGGACGCAGGCGCTCCAGCTCGTCTGACAAGGGCGGAGGGCAGCTTCAGCTCATACTCTTCCTGCTCGCACTGGTTTTCGCCATACTCGCGCCCCTCTTCGCACAGTTGCTGTATCTTGCATGCTCGCGCAGCCGCGAGTACCTCGCGGATGCCTCCGCTGCCGTGTTCACACGCTACCCCGAGGGACTCGCGTCTGCCCTCGAGAAAATTTCCGCAAACCATTCCAAGCTCGCTTCCGCCAACCGCGTCACAGCTCCAATGTATATCGTCAACCCGATCATGAAGGCGCACGCCGGAGGAAATTCCCTGTTCAGCACACACCCGCCCACAAACGAAAGGATTAACATACTGCGCTCGATGGGCGGAGGCGCCGGCCTAAAGGACTACAACGAGGCATTCAGAAAAATCAGCGGCAAGGGAATCATAGGCGACACGACACTGCGCTCGGCAGAGGAGCTCAAGATGCGCGGAATCTCCCCCACCGAACCACCTCAGCTCCCCAAGGGCGATATAAAAAAGCAGACCCGCGAGGCGACCGACATCCTTCACCGACTGAACCACTTCGCATTCATCTCGTGCCCATGCGGCGTCAGCCTGAAAATACCACCGCAGTTCAACAAATCCACATGCAAATGCCCACGCTGCAGAAGAGAACACCCGGTCAAGAAGGCTTGATGCTTTTTCAATTCCCACCGATGGCAAACCGCGAATTTCTCCTTGTATTATCCCTCAGCAAGCGGAATTCTAGTAAGGACTAGCGACGTGCGACTAGCGTTATGCTGAGTCGCAGGGAATAACGACGGAGGAGTACCTTATATGACAGAGATTTTCAACAAAAGCGGTGGTTACCGCAAGCTGTATTCTTTCAATTTCGCCACAATCGTTCATCTGGGCACGATGAAATTCTGCAAACGCTTTATAGACAGGAAAGATGACCCCCTAGGCAAAACGCTTGGTCAAATGGTCGGGGCATCCCGGTCGGGGAAGCAGAACATTGTCGAAGGCTCAGAGCGAGCCAAAACCTCGACCGAGACGGAGATGAAACTTACAGATGTGGCCAAAGGAAGCCTTTCGGAACTTCAGGGCGACTTGGAGGACTATACAGACGACCTGCTGCACGACTACTAGACTTATCTGCATGGAGAGAAAAAGAAGTTCGACCCCTAGCTTGAAAACGAGAGTGCGGCAATAGTAGCCAACACCTTGATAGTCTTGGTTGGACGAGCGGTGTCGCTGCTTGGCAAGCAACTACAATCCCAGGAGGAATCCTTTCTGAAGACTGGCGGCATTCGAGAACGCATGACGAATGCACGTGTCGCGATCAAGGATGCTGATGCCCCCGCTTGCCCTGATTGCAGCAAACCAATGCGGAGAAGAAAATCAAAAAAAGGCGACTTCTGGGGCTGCAGTGCCTACCCTGAATGCCGCGGGATCCGCAACATCGCAAAAGATCAGAGCCTATGACCGCTAGTCGCTGGTCGCTAGTCCTGTCTTAATTGTCTTGCCACCAGCCGCCTGTTTGCCGAGCCACGGCTGCCGACCCCGCTTTCCACGGCGGCCTTGCGGCGTCGTGGTCACACCTATGATTTGACAACATAGAATGCCGAGGGATATCCTGTTCCAAAGTTGAATTGGAGCGATTAATACGGCCCGCCCCTTGGACTGGAGTATTCTGGAGCATGCTTTCATGAGCAATCCCTTTCAACTAATACGAGGGGCGCGAAAACTTAAGAAACTTGTTGTCAAATCATAGGTGTGCCCCCGAGAGAGGCAATAATTTTATTGCAAATATTTGTAGAACAATTTATTATGCGAACTGGCACCAATGCTCCTTCGTCGGGCTTTGATCCCTGCGGGATCGGCTCGCCGCATTGCACCATGTCTCCATCCTCATTTTGAGTTCGCAGTAGTCACTACAGTGTCACTCAAAATAAGAATAGATCCACGGCACACTGCGGCAACTGCTTTATTTAGGTTCAAGTAAGGACAGCCTAAGGCGGCATCCTTCTCTGAAGGAGGAGCAACAAAATTTGGGCTAGGCCTTTGGAAAGGGAAGGGACGGCCATGGCGAGACGACATGGCCCCACATAACGTTGGAGCTGGGACGCCCCCGGATCATTTCACTGCACGATCTAATAGTTTTGATCCCCCTGAAATCGTCCGCAAATCACCAAATCACCAAATCACCAAATCACCAAATCACCAAATCATAAAATCACCGGTAGATCTCGCCTTTTCGAAATGCGCTCCATGCGTTCTCGAACCATGCGTCCGACTCAGGGAGGGGCCTTCTGGGTATCCATTCGCAAGAGATATTCCCGTCGGTGTCGGCGAGTGTCTCGAGAACCTTCTCCCTGAAATCCGGGTTCTCGGGCGCGAAGTTCCATTCTTCCCCGAGCATGGCGTGCGCCTTTTGGCCGCCGGCATCGGCGACAAGTGCCGATCCCCGGCTGCCGACACCGCTCTCCACGGCGGACTTCACGGACTCGAGGTACACCAGATGTGAGAAGCACAACTGCAGCGTGGTGAATGCCTTTGCCATACCTTCGGCACCGTTGTGGCGGCAAGCCTCGGATTTGAGCGACTTCCATAGTTTGCGAGCTTCGCAGACGGCGGATTCGAGTTTTTCCGGGCTGCGGATATGCGCGCCGGCCTCGGACATCCTGAGCTGAAGCTCGTCGAGGCATTCCTCCCAGCTTCTTGAGGCTCCTTCCCCGTTGGCCGCCCATGCTGCAAGAGAAGAGACTTTTTCTGCAGCAGCATCCTCCGCGGCGGCACAATCCAGCGTCCAGTTTTTATATGCGTTGGCGATGAATTCCGATGCCCTGAACGCCCCGACCTGGCCAGAATTGAGTGCCGACCCGCCAGGACGGTACACCCCATGTGTGCCCGAAACCTCGCCAACCGGGAAAAGATGGCTGATATTCTCGGACTCCCACCAGATGTCGCCTGCCAGCCCGCCGTTGTTGTGCTGCGCGCAGACCGCGATCTCAAGAGGCTCCATCGTGATGTCAATCCCATGGTCGGCGTACAACTCGATGGCCGGAGAATTCATCTTTTTCAACCTCGCTATCGGGGTCTCAAGAAGTGCCTCCGACTTGGTAAGATATCCCCTGGCCTCCTCGCTGAGCGAGTCAAACGAAAAACCCGTGGAATTCTCCCTGAAGTCGAGAAACACGCGCCTTTTCCGCACCACCGTCTCGATATACACGAATATGTCAATTATCGAGGATCCTCCCGAGACCTTGCGCGGGTCGAACGGCCACTGGTAGCCCTTGAGGAAAATGTTGCTGTTCATCTCCCCTGCATCAGCGAAGTAAGGCAGCAAAAACTCCTGCGGATCCAATATCCCGTCGGAAGCGGTGCTGATGAACTTGGGGATCACCTGCATATATGTCCCGGAGACGTTCCAGCGGAATTTGATGGATGCCATCCCGTACTGCGACTCTGGCAGACTCCTGGCCTTAGCTCCCTCCATCAACGCCAGACCAATCGCACCGGTATGCACCTCGGGATACACGCTGGTCTTATAGATTCCTCCAGGACCGCCGGTGGCAAAAACAGTGTTCTCAGAAAGGTATACCTCGAAGGCTCCTTCCGGAGCGGCGGCACCGGTATTGACGAACACCGCCCCCGCCGCGCGACCCGACAAAACCAGAAGAGACACCGCCACGCGGTTCTCGACAACCGCGATGCCGCGTCTGCGAATCTCGCGGATCAGCGCACGGCACATCTCTCGCGAGGTGTATGGCCCCACGGAGGTCGCCCTCTGGAGTGGGTCGTGGTCGGTCTTGTAGCCGACGAACTGCCCGAACTTGTCGGTAGGGAAAGGCACGCCCAGGTTGACCAGATTAAGAAACGCCCTGCCCGAGAGAGACGCCTCGGCCAACGCGATGTCCCCGTGCATGCTCCCGCCGTCAAAAAACGAACTCGCCAAAGAATACGGAC
>CAZANS010000167.1:0-5604 GCA_964486565.1 uncultured Victivallales bacterium | reverse complement strand
AGCTGAAACCGGGAAGTAATCTGTATAAAATGCTGTACAAAGGAAATGTCCTGCCCATTGACAGCATCAGGGAAAAAACTATTCCCGAGTATAAAAACAGCATCATGCGCCCATGCCCCTCGGGCAGCACGAAGTCCATTTCGCAGCGACTGCGAGCGCCCAAGCCACGCACGTTCAGGATCAGAGGCAGCAACGCTGCAAGGAGCAACGGCAGTCCAATGAAAACCGAGTCGAACCAAGGGGAGTCGCCTGCGCCGTGGGGATCACGCATATACATTTTCCCGTAATACAAGCCTCCGTCGGTGCGGCTTCCGAAGGCAAATGGCACAAAATATTCCACAAGCCTTGGCGCCGGGAAGGACCAGTGCCTGGCCGCATCCAGCCCAACCCCCTCAGAGCGACATGATATCCGCGATGCAAGAAATGTCGGCACGATCTGCGGCGATGACAGAAGGGCTGCGTTGCCGACGACCAAAAGCAGCATGGCCAGGGCTGCGCCGGCAGCCAGAAGCTTTTTTTTGGTCACCGTCCCCTTCGTTCCGGGAACGTGATGCAGCACCAAGCCGCAGACCGCAAGCATAATCGCAGAACATGCCTCGATAAAATTCCCTGAATAGAAAAGCACCGAAAGCGAAACCACCGACCCGACGAACCAGATAACCCTGCGTCCTTTCATAAGGCAACAGAAACAGGTGAAGAACAAAGGTATCAGCCAGGCAGAGACCAGAAAACCCTTGTCAACGGTGCCCCATACACAGCCACCCAAACAGTACGAAAGCCCGCAGATACAGGATGTCGCCAAACTGAAGCCGAGAACACGTCTCACAAGCAGGAACATGGCGAACCCCGCGAGCGCGACATGTACAAAAATGAACAGGTTGTGGCCGAATGTCTCGGATCCGGCAATCAAAAGGATATTCAGAGGGTACAAGGATCCAGTGGCGATGTTCGAGAGCTGGGGGCTGCCACATAGTATATAAGGATTTATTGACGGGAGAACGCCGTCGATAAGGCACCATCTTGAGAACACCTTATCAGGATGCTGAAATGTCAGGGCATCCCCGTTGGAGGGCATGTGGCCCCAAAGCAGCCTTCCGTAGAACAGGAGCACCCCGGTGAAAATAACGCCGAGACAGCCCAGTATCCTCGCCCAACAGGCTTTTATGGAGGCGATTTCAGAACTCCGCGTGAACCGCGTTGGGAGCGCAGGTGCGGCAGAGGGTGCGGCAGAGGGTGCGGCGAAATGGCTGGTGCATACCGTCAACTCTCTGTGCCCGCCATTTTGCCTTGGCGAATGCCGTGCCTGCGCCCCAACCCTTTGGGGGGCAGGCTCTTTTGGCGCGAATTCCACGCCGCCGCATTCGGGACAGACTAGGCAGGCATGCCCGCTTCCGCATCGTCGTGGCCTCGCATCCAAAATGGCCAGCCGCTCGGCCACGTGGAGTTTTGACATTGGCTATAAGCTTTTATTTTCCATATTTTCAGGCATCCGGTATTGCCGTTTCATTCTTCTGAGTTAATATAATCATCTAAAAGCCATAAACAAATGCTCTGGATTCCCCGAGGAAGGGACCTGTGGCTTGAATAGAGGACAATAGCTATGGACAAGGTCAAGATGGCCGAGGTGGACTTCGAGTGCTTCGACAGCGGCTGCGATGGTCTGATCAAATTCAATCTCAAAGACGCGCTGGACGATGATTTCCAGACCCTTTGCCCGTTATGCCACCGATCGTACCAGTTCGATGACGCGCTCAAGGATAAGCTAATGAAGCTTTGCGGGCTGATAATCGCGGTGCGCAAGGCCGAGGACATTCTTGGTGCCTGCAATGTCGCCGTGACTGTCCCAGCTGGCACCGTGAAGATACCCTACGCGCTCCTGCTGACCCGACTCAACACGATGATAACCCTGCAGCTCGACGGTAATGATGTGGACTTCCACTTCCGGGTCGAGCCGTCGTCGCCCGAAACATTCAGATAAAGGAGGATGCAATGGCAACCTTTCTTCCATTCAAAGGGCTGCTGCCCACCCCCGAGAACGCCGCCGAAGTCGCCGCGGTGCCCTACGATGTGGTTTCCAGGGGTGAGGCCGCAGAGCTGGCCTCCGGCAACCCGCTGAGCTTCCTGCGTGTTGCTCGGGCCGAGATCGAACTTGATCCTTCATTATCGCCTTATTCCGACGAGGTCTACGACATGGCTCTGTCGAACTTTCTCCGTCTGCGCGATGCCGCCCCGCTTATCCATGATGCGGCTCGGTGCCTGTACATCTACTCTCTCGTGATGGGTTCCCATGTACAGACCGGGGTTGTCGGCGCGGCATCAACTGTTGACTACGACAACGACATCATAAAGAAGCACGAGAAGACCCGCAGCGACAAGGAGGACGACCGGACAAGACATCTCGTCAAGCTCCATGCGCACACTGGTCCGGTTTTCCTTACATACAAGGACATTCCCGAGGTTGACTCTGCGGTTGCTTCGGCATCTTCCGGAACGCCGTTTTTCGACTTCACCGCTCCGGACGGCATAATCCACAAGCTATGGAGAGTCGAGCCTGCCCGTGCTGAAAAGCTTTCCTCAATCTTCCGTTCGTCTCCTGCACTCTACATCGCCGACGGCCATCACCGCGCCGCTTCAGCATCAAGAGCAGCGGAGCATTTCAGAGCAGCCAACAAAAAACACGACGGGACAGAGGACTACAACTTCTTCCTTGCCGTCGCATTCCCCGCCTCACAACTCAAGATCCTGCCCTACAACCGCGCCGTCAGAGACCTCAACGGCCTGTCCTCTGACGAGCTCCTAGATAAAATATCCGCGAATTTCGCAATAACCCGAGATGCTGGGCCAAATCCCTGCGCCCCCCGCGACATCCGCATGCTGCTCGACGGCAGATGGCTGCGCCTAGAACCGACATTCGACACCACGGAGCTAGACCCTGTGCGGCGTCTCGACGTGAGCATGCTCCAGGACAATATCCTCACCCCGCTGCTTGGGATCGAAGACCCAAGGACCAGCGACAGAATTGATTTCATCGGTGGCATAAGAGGCACCGTCGAGCTTGAAAGGCTCCTCGCCAAAGGGACGGCTAAAGTCGCTTTCTCAATGTTCCCCACCACCGTCGCCCAACTCATGGACATCGCCGATGCTGGCGAGATGATGCCACCCAAGTCGACATGGTTCGAGCCGAAGCTCCGGGACGGACTGGTATGCCATCTATTCTGACGACCCGCATAGGACAGTCCTGGCCGCCATTTGGCAGTCGCTTTTGTTTTTATTTTTTTTATCGAGGTGAATTGATGCCTACAATATCGCACTGATATCAATTATCCGCTTTGTATAAACCTGGCTTACGCGCTAAATTACATAATGCTTCATGCCAGCACACCATATTAGGAGATAGAAATTATGGCTGAGAAAATAAACGTCAAGTGCAAGGAATGCGCCTCGATATTCCACGCCATAAGCGATGAGGTTGATCAGCTCAGATGCCCTCAGTGCAACGGAGGACTCACACCTGCGGACGCCTCTCCGCTGCCAGAAAAACAAAACCTCGAGGAAACCGTCAAAGAGTACAACTTCGCCGATGACAAAACCACTCCTGAAGAGGCAAAGCGAATAAAGGAACAGTTCTCGCTGCCAAGCGGAACTCCCATGACACCGCCAAAAACCACGGCGCCAAAACAGGAGACCCAGCCTCCACCGGCACCGCCGCCGCCTCCAAAAGCAAAACCCGCAGACGCGCCTCCCACACCGCCGGCAGCATCAATATCCCTCCACAACAGGGATTCCGAAGCTCTCAAGGAACTCTCGGTCGCCTACGACAAGATCACCTCTGAAATTGCAAAGGTCATCGTAGGGCAGAAGGCAGTTATCCATGAGATTCTCGTCGCGATACTCGCGGGAGGGCATTGCCTCCTCGAGGGTGTCCCGGGCCTCGCCAAAACACTGCTCATACAGTCTCTTTCCGAAGTGCTGTCACTCTCTTTCAAACGAATTCAGCTCACCCCGGACCTTATCCCTTCCGACATCACAGGCACGGACATCATCCAGGACGACCCCGAAACTGGAGAACGAAAATTCAAATTCCTTCCAGGCCCCATCTTCGCGAACATAATCCTCGCCGATGAGATCAACCGGACGCCTCCGAAAACACAGGCCGCCATGCTCGAGGCAATGCAGGACAAACAGGTCTCTGCAGGAGGGATTGTGCACGAGCTCGCAAAACCCTTCTTCGTGCTCGCCACGCAGAACCCGATTGCCCAGGAGGAGACATACCCCCTGCCCGAGGCACAGCAGGACCGTTTTTTGTTCAAGATATTCGTTGACTACCCCAGCGAGGACGAGGAGAAGCTTGTCATCCGCAGAGTCGCCGAGAAACAGTTCGGAAAGATCGAGCCCGTGCTCTCCGGCGAGGATATCCTCGCGGCTCAGCAGCTAGTAGCAAGAGTGCCTGTCCCAGAGGCTGTCATCAATTATGCCACAAAAATCGTAAGGACAACCAGATTGAACACTCCCGACACAGCAGACTTCGCCAAAAAATGGGTCGCATGGGGTTGCGGGCCTCGCGCTTCCATCAACCTGATAACCGCAGCCAAGGCGGTCGCGGCGCTCAGAGGCGCGGACTGCGTCTCATGCGAGGATGTAGCCAGCGTGACACCTTCAATCCTAAGGCATCGCCTTGGACTGAACTGTACTGCGAAGGCGGAGGGTATATCCACCGACCAGATCGCAAAAATGGTTCTGGAGTCCATCGGGAAGTACGCGGGATAGCAGCATGCGGCAAAAAAAAGCGACAAGAACAGACGGAAGGGAACCCGGGCAGCTCAGGCCTGTTTCCGTGATGCCAGGTTTTTTGCTGAAGCCTCCGGGCTCGGTGCTTATCCGATGCGGTGACACCAGGGTTCTCTGCTCCGCCGACATCTCAGACGACCTCCCTCCATGGATGAGGTCGCAGAAGGTCCCGGGCGGATGGATCACAGCGGAATACCAGATGCTGCCAGGATCCAACTCCCCGCGCTCGAGACGAGAAAACAAATCTGGCCCATCAGGCAGATCGCAGGAAATTCAAAGGCTCATAGGAAGAAGCCTGCGCGCAGCAGTTGACCTCAACGCGCTGGGATCCAGGCTTGTGACAATAGACTGCGACGTTCTTGACGCCGACGGGGGCACCAGATGCGCAAGCATCACAGGCGCGATGGTCGCGATGGAGATCGCAATAGATTCGCTCATCAGAGCCGGGTCTCTCGAGACCAACCCAATAATCCACAGGATAGCGGCAGTCAGCGCCGGGATCCTTGACGGATCGCCTGTACTGGATCTCTGTTACGATGAGGACTCGCGCGCGCAGGTGGACGCGAACTTTGTCATGACAGAAAAAGGCGACCTCATAGAGGTGCAGGCTTCAGCGGAAGGCCGCGTGTTCTCCAGAGAACAACTCGACAAGATGCTCAAGCTCGCCAGGCTGGGAACAAAGAAGCTCTGCTCGGAACAAAAAAAGGCAATCGCAGAAGACAACACCTCCAGAGATCGTATTTTATGAACCCATTTGATGCCATCAACCTAAATAAAGCAGTTGCCGCAGTGTGCCGTGGATCTATTCTTATTTTG
>CAZANS010000166.1:0-5627 GCA_964486565.1 uncultured Victivallales bacterium | reverse complement strand
CGCCTCTGGGATCTCCACCGACTTGCGCTTCTTGACGTTGTAGAATTTCATTACTACACTCCCTTGCTTGAGTTAATACTACACTTACACAACAGTGCAATATATAACATGGCTTCAAATCAAGTTCAAACGGTTTTCAGAAAATAAATCAGATTTTTCTAGAAAAAATCGAATAAACACCAGACGAGAGGACCAGAAAGGCCAAAATGAGCATAAGAATGCGGTTTCTGCGTATGCCTTCGAACGTGCTCTTGCGCACGGATGTCCCCCTGACATTTCCCGTATGGATGAGGCATGACACCCTTTTTCGGGCTTCACTTGCATCGTCAACGAAGTCGCCCCTTCTGTACGCTCCCATGAGATATTCCTTAATGTAAAGACACGTAGTACATGATGCCCCATACGACGACTGCCAAGAGGATCCCAAAGATCAAGGGCATGAAGAAAGCCAGTCCTAGCCTGAAAAGCTGAGATTTGGAAAGCGAGTTCAGCTCGTGCACGAAGCCGTGCGAACTCCGATGCCCGCCTGCAAGGGTTTTGGAGCCCCCATTGTCTGCGGGGGACAGCCTTGAACTTATCATTACATACTGTATGCGGATGTTCTCGAGTTTCTTCATCCCCTTGGCGAGTTCCGAGGTAAAGCTATGCCGGTTCCACTCGGAGTCGTCCAGCCCCCGGATATCCTCAAGCAGCTTGTTCATCTGCTCCTCGCTTTTCCTCAGAAGATCAACCTCAGACTCCATCCTGACGATATTGTCTGGAATCGAGGACACCCCCTCTGCAAGTCTTTTGGCCATGTCGGCCTTGACATTCTTGAACTCGTCCCAGCGGGCGAAGACGGCTTTTTTCCATTCCCTCTCGCTATGGTTGCTGACGTAGTTGTCTGCGGGCATACTCTTCCTCTAAAAGGCGTATCGGGGAACGCCTGTATTATTCACCATTGATAAAACAATCCTAGCCTGCTGCGAATCTCGCAGAAGAAGCTCTAAAGGCCCGAAAGAACCTTTGTGACAACGTATCCCCATGCGAATGAAATTCAAGTCGCCCGGGCAAAGGAATCAAGGTTATGGACATTTACGATCCGAGATTATCTGAAAACGCATGGAGCATCGTGTTGTTTTTGCAGGAAAGCATGATATAGTACATGCCTTTTCAGCATCGTACAAGAACAACGCAATATATTATATCTATAGATTATGGACATACAAGGTCTAAGACGGGAAATTGACTCGATTGACAACAGGATTGTCAAGCTTCTTAACGAGCGTTGCGACCTCGCCGCCCAGGTCGGACAATGGAAAAGGCAGCACGGCCAGCCGTTCTACGTGCCCGAAAGAGAAAAAAATCTTTACGACAGACTCCGTGACAGGAATCCAGGCCCCCTGCCGCAAAAGGGGTTGAAGGCGATATACCGCGAGATCATATCCGCCGCGATTTCTCTGGAAAAGCCCCTTAAGATAGCAGCCTTGTCGTCACAATGCGGCGCGATCGAAGCCGCCGTAGAGACTTTCGGCAGCTCCTCTCTTCTAATTCGCGAGAAGGATATCCGTAATATAGTCTCCAGCGTGGCGCAGTCGAAGTGGGACTACGGAGTCCTGCCCCTGTACGACCCTGCTCTGCGGCACGACACGCTTAAGGCGCTCGCCGGATTCCCCGAAGCAAAAATTTGCGCCAAGAAAATCGGATCTGAAGGCAATCCCGGATCAAGTTTCATAATAATTGGAATTCAGGCTACAAGACCCTGCTCTGAAGACCAGACTGCGCTGCTTGTGTCGCCTTCCCAAAGAGCACTCTCTGCGCTCAAATCTCTGGTCGGCATGGTTCCTGAGGCAATGCTTTCCCATGCCGCTGTTGTCCGAGGCATGAAGCCTGAGGCGATTTTCGCTGAAATCAACGGTCATTTGTCCGGCGAGGCGGTTAAAGCCATGCTTGAGGACATCTCCGGGGGCATTGGCCCATGCCGTCCGCTGGGGTCTTTTCCCGTATTCGCGTCATATAGACAAGATGAGAAAGAATAGTCCAGTCATGAATCTTCCCGACAAGACACCGATTGACAAGGAAGTGGTTGCCCAAAAGATATCCGAGTCCGGAATCGAAAGCATGGACAACATTGGGATCCGGGAGCTGGTCAGCCTTGTCAGCACAATCGAAGCCGCAACAGGCGAGGAATACATCAGGATGGAGATGGGCATACCGGGTCTTCCGCCTTGCCATATCGGGGTCGAGGCGGAGATCGCGGCGTTGGATTCGGGTGTCGCGTCTGAGTACCCCGTCATAGACGGCATCCCGGAAGTCAAGGCCGAGGCATCGCGCTTCGCCAAACTTTTCCTCAATATTGATATCCATAAGGAAGCATGCATCCCTTCCGTCGGCGCGATGCAAGGAGCCTTCGCCACATTCATGGTGTCATGCAGAAAGCACTCGGAGAAGACCAGGACCCTCTTCTTTGACCCCGGATTCCCCGTGCAGAAGCAGCAGCATAAAGCTCTCGGCATCCCATTCAAGAGCTTCGATGTCTACAATTCCCGTGGAATGAAGCTAAGGTCAAAGCTGGAGTCCTACCTGTCTCAGGGCGATTTCTCCACAATCGTCTACTCCAACCCCAACAATCCCACATGGATGTGCTTGTCTGAGCATGAACTTGAGATCATCGGCGAACTCTCGATGAAGTACGATGTCACGGTCGTCGAGGATCTTGCGTATTTCGCGATGGACTTCCGGCAGGAATACCACATGCCCGGCAAGCCGCCATACCAGCCTTCGGTCTCGAGATTCACCGACAACTACGTGATCCTCTTCTCGAGCAGCAAGGTCTTCAGCTACGCGGGACAGCGCATCGGCGTGATTCTTGTCTCCGAGAAGCTTTTCAAAAGAGAATTCCCCGATCTGCTCCGCTATTTCTCATCACCTGTTTTCGGCCATTCCCTGATATACGGTGCACTTTACACCCTATCCTCCGGGACGTCCCATTCAGCACAACATGCGCTCGCAGCGATGCTCAAGGCGCTGAACGACGGCGAGTACAACATCAAGACCGAGCTTGTTGAATATGCCGAGCGCTCAAAGGCGATGAAAAGGATATTCGTCGAGAATGGGTTTGATATTGTTTATCCTAATGATGACGAGCTGCCGATTGCCGACGGCCTTTTCTTCACTTTCTGCTATCCGGGGCTCACAGGAGGCGAGCTCACCGAGAGGCTGCTGTATTTCGGGATCAGTGCGATATCGCTTAAGATCACCGGGGGCGACAGGCCGGACGGGATGAGGGCATGTGTCTCTCTCGTCAAGAAATCCCGGCTCCCGGAGCTCGATTCGCGTCTGGCCGCGTTCAAATCATCCTTCCAAAACCCCGCTTCCCCGACCAATGCTTCATGATTGATTTCATCAACGTCTATAAAAGCTATCCGCCACAGGATATCCTGGTCAACGCGAGCTTCAGGATCAATTCTGGAGAGAAGGTGGGCATTGTCGGCCCTAACGGAGCAGGCAAGACAACAGTCTTCGGCCTGATCTCGGGCGATATCCTCCCGGACAAAGGCACTGTGTCGAAGCCGATGAACGCCAGGCTCTCATACCTCAGGCAACAGCTCCCGGAGAACGCGAAACAACTCTCCCTGCTCGAATACGCATGCTCAACCATGCCTGAACTCAAGACTATACTCGAGAAAATCCACGAGATAGAGGCCGGCATGGCATCTGCCAGCGCAAGCAAATCAACCCTTGCCCAGCTCGGCAAACTACAGTGCGACTTCGAGGCGCTCGGCGGCTACACAATCAGCACCAAAGCAAAAATCATACTCGGAGGACTCGGGTTCCCGGCAAACCGGCTCGATGACGACATCTCCAGCTTCAGCGGCGGCTGGCAGATGCGTGCAGGGCTCGCCCAAGCGCTGCTCGCAGACCCGAAGATCATGCTCCTAGACGAGCCGTCAAACTACCTCGACATGCCGGCGATCGAATGGCTGCAACGTTTCCTTTCAAACTTCAAGGGGACCATGCTGCTAGTCTCTCACGACCGCTATCTCCTGAAGAAACTGACCTCGACGACCATCGAGATAGCAGGCGGGATGGCAACAAGATTTTCCGGGAACTACGACTTCTACGAATCCGAGCGCAAGAACCGTTTCAGATCTCTCGAGGCCGCAAGAAACAACCAGGACAGGAAAAAGGAGAAGATCGAAAGATTCGTCGAGCGCTTCAGGGCAAAGAACACTAAGGCGGCACAGGTGAAAAGCAGGCTTAAAGCCCTCGACAAGATGCCGGAGATAAGACTGCCTAGCCAACGGAACAAAGCACCGATCAGGCTGCCCGCAGCTCCGCATTCAGGAGCTGAAATCATCAGGCTCGAAAACGCTACCGCCGGATACGGCGACAACGCATTCAAGCTCGAGAACATCTGCCTTCAAGTTTCCAGAGGACAGAAAATTGCCATCTCGGGATACAACGGCACAGGCAAGACGACGCTTCTGAGGATGATGGCCGGTGCCTTGTCGCTTTCCGGAGGCAGACGCGTCCTGGGGCACAAGGTGGTCATGGGCTACCAGGCGCAGGAGTTCTCGGACAACATGCCTCCCGACCAGACAATTGAGGACATCATACAGAATGCGTCAGGGAACCCGACGGCGGGGCAGCGCAAGGATGCCAGAAGCATACTCGGATCATTCGGATTCACCGGTGAGGACAGCTCGAAACTCTGCCGCAACCTCAGCGGAGGGGAGAAAATCCGCCTCGCATTCGCACGCATCTTCGCCAACCCTCCCAACTTCCTGATCCTCGACGAGCCTACGACTCATCTGGATATCGAGACCAGGGAGGCTATGCAGAACGAGCTGGCAAGCTACAAAGGCACCGTCTGCATGGTGAGCCACGACATCGAGTTTGTGCGCAACTCGGCCGACTTCATCATTGCCATGGAGCCTCCGGGAATCAAACTCTACTACGGGGGATACGACTACTTCCTCGAGAAAAGCGGCTTCGACTGCACAGAAAAATCGCAAAACAAGACCGGCTCGGCATCCTCAGACCAGAAGGAACTCAGGAAGATACGCGCACAGATGCGACATGCGACCAGTGAGGCCAAGGCTCAGATCGAAAAGGAAATCGCGCAGATAGAAAAGGAAATCACAGAACTCGAGAATGAAAAATCCAAGATCGCAGAAACGATCGCCATGGACGACCAAAAGGTAGATTTCCAGTCCGTGAACAGACGGCTCGCCAAGATTGACAAGGAAATCGCGCGCCTCTCAGAAAACTGGGATCAGAAGACAACACTGATGCAGAAAACAACCGAAAAACAGTGACGGAGTATTATTTTCATTTAGGTTTATGCTGCGGCGAGCGTCCTCTGGTGGCGCTGGACGGTGGCATCGCCAGCGCCTGATTTACGATTTGCTGGGCATTGAATGGAAGTCCTTGCCGGTCAATAAAAAAGTTTTTCACCCGAAGATGTGAAAGAAGTGTAGCGCCAGCCGACCACTTAAGTCGTTGATTATCAACATGTCTTTTTTTAGGTGCGAAAGATGGGCTAAACTCCGGGCTCTGCGTCGCGCTTCTCCGCCGGGCGCGGCCCGATGTCCGAGAGGTCGATCGGCTCGAAGCCGAGCGCCAGCGCGGGGGAATCCGGCGCC
>CAZANS010000165.1:0-5635 GCA_964486565.1 uncultured Victivallales bacterium | reverse complement strand
ATCCTCGGCGGTGGCGGCGGCATCTGCATCGGTGACCAGAACGGACTGGTCATCGACTGCGAGGTATGGCGGAACCGCATGGACTTCCTCGGCCCCGTGGAGGGCGGCAATGGCTCGAACCGGATGGGCGGCGGCGGGATATTCGTCTACGAGGCACTAAAGAAGGCGGCCTCGATGATCCAGGGTGTCAGCGCGGGCTCGAGGCACATTATTCTCTTTTCCGACGCCCAGGACTCCGAGCAGCCTGGCGGCTACAAAGACCTGGTCTCGAAATTGCATGCCGCGGGCATCACCGTAAGTGTGATCGGCCTTGGCAAGGACAGCGACTGCGACTCCGCCCTGCTGGTTGACATCGCGAAGATCGGCGGCGGCAACATCTACTTCACCGAGGCTGCCAAAGACCTCCCTCAGCTCTTCGCCATGGACACCATGGCGGTCATGAAGTCCGCCTTCATCCAGGAAGCCACAAACATAAGGTTGACAGAAGATTTCCAGATGCTTGCCCAACTGCCCCCGGAACAACCGCCGCCAATCGGGGGATACAACATCGCCTACCTCAAACCGGGGGCCTCGGCGGCAATCGTCACTGACGACGGCCAGAACGTCCCGATACTATCATTCCGCAATACAGGCTCAGGGCGCTGCATCGCCTTCTGTGCCGAGGCCGACGGAAAACATTCCGGCAAATTCGCTGAATGGAGACATTCCGGCGAGATCCTGCTCTCCGCGATACGTTGGATCAATAAGCCCCAGCAGGACGACGACCTTGTCTTCGTGCACGGCAGGAACGTCGGCGGCGATGTGCATGTGTTCGCCGAGCTCGACCCTTTAAGGGATGCCGACCCCTTCTCGAAACTGCCGGAGGTCGTCCACCTCGTCGAGTCGGAGGATGGAATACGAAAGCACACCGAGCCAATGATGTGGTATGGCAGAGACCAGCTCCTCGCCAAGATCCCAGTCCCCGCATCCGGGACAAGCCATTTCTTCGTGCAATACCGGCAAGCCGGAGCCGAGAACGACCCCGGCCTGAAAACAATACAATGCTCGTCCTTTTGCCTCCCTTACCCACTTGAGTTCTTGCCGGAGACATCCCAGGACAGAGGCTCCAAGATGCTCGCCAGGCTAGCCGACGCAACCAGCGGACGGGAAAGAATGTCATTCGACGGAATCTTCGACGACATCCCCCCATTCAGACGATTCATACCGGCATGGCACCTTCTTGCTCTTGTCGCACTCGCGATGCTCATGGCTGAAGTCGTCTACAGACGCCTTCTTCAAGGAGCCATCTCAAGCAGGCGCAGCGCCAGAAAAGCAGCAAACAAAACAGCAGACTACAGAAAAGCACCCCAGCCCCCACCGCCGGATCCCGACACAAAACCCGACTCCAACGCCCAAGCCTCAGGATCAGTCCTCGGCGCGATATCAAAGGCAAGGGAGAAAACACGCGGCAGAATCAAAAACTAAAACGAGTTGAGTTTGGTGTTATGGGTTGCGAATTTCGCAGATGAATCCCTTGAGGTATTCGGACTCTGGGAATGCCAGTCTGACGGGGTGGTCTGGGGGCTGCCCCAGCGTTGCGAGAATGGCGGCATCCCTGCCGCAGTCCCTGGCGCTCTTGCGCAGTATTTCTCTGAACCTTTCGCGGGGCATCCCCGATGAGCAAGAGAATGTGGCCAGGATCCCACCCGGTCGCAGGAGCTTCATGCCCAATACGTTGATGTCCTTGTAACCCCTCTCGGCCTTGTCGGCATCCTTGCGTGTCGGCGCGAATTTCGGGGGGTCAAGCACGACCATGTCGAACTGTCTGCCCTCGTCGCGTAGCTTGCGCAGCAATGAGAAAGCGTCGCCCTGGAGCATCTCTGCTGCATCGGGTTTGATATCGTTTAGCGACAAATTTTTCTGTGCTGTCTCAAGGCTTTCGCCGGATTCGTCGAGCAGCAGCGCGTGGGCGGCGCCGGCACGGAGGCAGTTCAGCGCAAAGCCCCCACTGAAACAAAAGGCATCCAGCATCTCCATCCCTGGCATAGCGAATTTCGCAAGCTCCGCCCGGTTGTCCCTCTGGTCAAGATAAAATCCAGTTTTCTGTCCGACGAGAAGGTCAACCTCGAACTTGAGTTTGTTCTCTTCGACAAGCATGCCTTTGGGCGGTTCCTCGCCGGCCAACATCCCGCTTGTGCAGGGCATGCCCTCGAGCTTGCGGATGTGGCTGTCGTTCCTCTCGACCACGCCGCGGACTTCGCAGATTTCAAGCAGCATCCCCGCTGTCTCATGCTTCCACGAATCCATTCCCGCAGTGCTTGTCTGAAGCACTGCATAGTCGCCGAACTTGTCCACAATCAGCCCGGGAAGGCCGTCGGACTCGGAAAATACAACCCTGAAGGCATCCGAAGAAATCCGAAGCCTTTTTCTAGCTTCAAACGCCCTTGATATCCCCGCGTGAATGAACTCTTTGTCCGGCAAGTTATCCTCGGAGTAGGTCAGCATCCTCACGCGGATGCTGCTGTGGGGATTGTAGTGCCCGTAACAGACAAATTCGCCACCGTCATCAATCACCTTGACAACACATCCCGGGTGGCAGTCCTTCGGCTCGTTGGCCAGGGCACCTGAGAATATCCATGGATGGTAGCCGCCGGTCCCGGAATACCGTGCGAGCCTCCTCTTCAATCTGACTTCGGGGATATCCATCAGAACTCGAGGTTGCCCTTCAAGGCCTTGAAAAGGGACACATGATCCCAGTCTTTCATTGCCTCAACCGTGTGTGAGTCGTCAATGCTGAAATCCCCGCTGCGTGTCCTGCGCAAGGAAAGAAGCGCACCGCCGCAGCTTAGATTCTTCCCTATGTCATGGCATATCGTGCGCACATAGGTGCCCTTCGAGCAGCTTATCTGGAAATCCACCTCGGGTATCTCCACCCTGCTGACCTCGATTGCGCTGATGAATATCTTCTTCGGCTCGCGCTCCACCTCCTTGCCCTGGCGAGCAAGGTCGTAGAGCTTCTTCCCGTCCTTCTTCACCGCCGAGAACATCGGCGGAAGCTGCATCTGCTCACCTGCGAATCTCGCAAACTCACTGCGCACCGCTTCCTCGGCAAGATGTCCAGGGTCAGCTTTCGACACCACCTGCCCCTCCATGTCCTGGGAGTCCGTCGCGACACCGAGAAGCATCGTCCCGGAATAGGTCTTGTCCGTGCCGCTCAGATCCTGGCTCAGCCTCGTCGCGCTGCCGAGAAGTAGAACCAGAAGCCCTGTGGCGGAAGGGTCCAGCGTGCCGCAGTGGCCGACCTTTTTGACGTTGAAGCGCCTCCTGACGAAATTCACCACGTCGTGGCTTGTCCAGCCGGTGGGCTTGTCAACCAGAAGTATACCGCTGTGCTGGAACTTCGGCATCCTGGCTCCCTCTTCTTTTCTGTCCTCTGTCACTCCGGAAAACCTCCTCTTACACGATACTAAAAAAAACCGGCCCGGAGGCCGGTTTGCAATCATAAAAAAATAAGGCGATTCAGTCATCCATCATGTCGCCGAGCTCCTCCTTGGCGTCGTCGGCCGACTTGTCGGCATCCTTCATGACCTCGTCAGCCGTCTTGGCCGCATCTTCCTGCAGCTTCGTCGCGGCATCCTTGGCCTTTTCATTGTTAGACTTTTCCCCGCACGCGGTGAAAGCCAACAGCGACAGCCCCAGCAGCATCCCCAGAATCAGTTTCGTCATCATCATCCTCCTTGTTGATTTTGACTCAAGCTCTTCCTACGATCAGCCTTCTTTTAAGACCCGAACCTCCTTACAATAGCACGGGCGAGCATGATAATCAAACGTTGTCTTGCAGAAAAAACGTCTTTCTGCTTGCCAAATTCTCGGGAGCTGTTAGATTGCGCCATGTTAAGGAGCAAGTTTGAAATGGGCTCTTAAAGAATAAAAATTGCGCTAAGATCAGGCGCGCTGTACACGGAGGAGAAATGCAAGTTGTTATTCTGCCGACGGCCGACTCGGCCTGCGATCTGGTCGCCACGACAATGGAGAGGCAAGTCCGGCGTCGTCCCGACTCAGTACTCGGGCTCGCCACCGGAAGATCCATGGAGATGCTCTACGACAAGCTTGTGCAGAAATATATCGAGGCGGGGCTAGACTTCTCGAAGGTCAGGACATACAACCTCGACGAGTATATTGGGATCCCCCCGGAGCATGAAGGGTCTTACCGCACTTACATGAACGAAAAATTGTTCTCCAAGGTGAACATTGACATCAACAACACCCACCTGCCCCTAGGAAATGCCCCCGACATCAAGGAGGAGTGCAAGATGTACGAGTGGAGCATCAAGGCCAACGGCGGTATTGACCTACAGATCCTCGGCATAGGAAAGACAGGCCACATAGGCTTTAACGAGCCTTTGTCGGCCCTCAAGTCAAGGACGCGCGACAAGTCCCTCACCCCCGAGACCATACGACAGAACCAAGCTCTCTTCAAGAACCCCGATGACATGCCCCGCCGGGCAGTGACAATGGGCGTGGGGACCATTCTTGAGGCGAGGCATATCGTTCTGCTTGCCACAGGGGACTCCAAGGCGGAAATCCTCGCCAAGGCCATCGAGGGTCCGATAACCTCGATGATCTCTGCCACCGCGCTGCAGCTTCATGAGAACTGCACCATCGTGGCGGACGAGGAGGCTGCGTCAAAGCTCCAGTGCAAGGACTACTACAACTGGGTCTTCGAGAACGAGCCCGACTGGCAGGAGTTCAGGATAAGCTGAGCACGCCAAAGCCACTCCAGCCGACTAGGAGGACATTCAAATGTCACTTTCAATCTCAGGAGGCATAGCCTCGGGAATCGTCCTTGATGCCCAGCCAGGTCTGTCTGTCAGGCCGACCGCCGTGCGCGCAAGAAAAGCCTTGTTCGACAGCATCTCCGCCACCCGCTCATGGGCCGGCAGCACCGTGGCCGACCTCTTCTCCGGCACCGGGGCACTAGGGCTCGAGGCCGCCAGCCGAGGTGCCTCCGAAGTGCATCTCGTTGACTCTTCCCAAATCTGCTGCAAAACCGCCGAGGCAAACTCCAGAAAAGTCATCAAAGCCATCGCCGACGAAAGTCTTCGCATAATAACCCACCGGGCAGATGCCTCACAGCCACACAAGACACTTCCTTTTCTCGCGGGGAAACTCGACTTCGTGCTCGCCGACCCCCCGTATAAAATCTCCCTCGACATACTCACCTGCCTGGCCAAAGATGTGGATTTCGCAAACTGGCTCGGCTCGGCGCTCCTCGTATGGGAACTACCGGAAAATTCTTTATTCCACCTCCCTCCAGAATCATATCTCTCCGAACTCGCAATAAGGGAATTCGGCAGCAGAAACTTCCTTATGGCATCGCCAAAATAGGCTCTGGAGGCTAATTGCATTAATCCATGCACAGTGAAGCGACAGGCTCGCCGGTTCTGGTGCCGTTTGGAGTCAACGGTTCAAGCTGTGGTCGGGTTGTGTTAAGTTGTTGTTATGGTAAAAGCGAGTGTGGGGGCTATTTTTAAGATGTCCTTGAGTTGCAGGTGCCATTTTTGGGGCTTGTGATTCACTTATTGATGAGGAACTATGGCGGAAAAGTACGACAATGTTGTTGTTGGGGGTGGGGCGGGTGGGCTAGATCGGAAGA
>CAZANS010000164.1:0-5671 GCA_964486565.1 uncultured Victivallales bacterium | reverse complement strand
CATCGAGGCTGATGAACAGCAGGTCGCATCCCTCATAAGGTCAATGTCCCTGTAGCGCCAAGGAACGACCACTTCCGGCCAAATCCTCCAAAAAAGCATTCCAGCACGTTTTTTTGTGGGAATCTGGTGAAAACAGGATTGTTTTATGCTATAATGGGTACATAATAGAAGAATGATTGTATTTGAGTTTTTCTATATTATATTGGGGATCAGTCGCATCGGCAAGATGCGCATATTGCAGTAGGCATGGTATAAGATGCGTTTTCAGTGTCCATTTTGTCAGGGGGTGGTTGCCGTTGCGAACACGGATCTCGGCACGGAATGCCAGTGCGGGCATTGCGGGGAGATCGTCACGGTGCCCTCCTACCGTCTTGCCACGGGAGCGGTGATAGCTGACTTCATCATACTTGAGGAGCTTGGCCGCGGCGGTATGGGGATAGTCTATCTTGCCCACCAGATAACGCTCGACCGTCCTGCCGCGCTGAAGATACTCTCCGAGGCATTCGCGGACAACTCCGAGTTCGTCGTTGACTTCATCAAGGAGGCACGGGCGGCGGCCAAGCTGAACCATCCGCATATAGTGCAGGCCTATGCGGTGGGTGAGGACGAGGGTGTGTTCTTTTTCGCGATGGAGCACATAGACGGTGAGACGATGAAGACGTATCTCAAGCGCGAGGGTGCGGTCCCGGTAGATTTCGCGCTGGAGATAATCCAACAGATCGCGGAGGCCCTTGACTATGCATGGAAAGAGCAGCGCCTGATACACCGAGACATCAAGCCCGACAACATCATGCTGACGCGCAACGGCAGGGCGAAGCTGGCCGACCTGGGTCTTGCGAGGGTCGCCGGGGAGATAGATGATTCTGATTCAGACGAGGTGATGGGCACACCGCAATATATCAGCCCCGAGCATCTCACTGGGGCGGAGATGGATGTCAGGAGCGACATATACAGCCTTGGTGCCACGCTTTTCCATCTTATCACCGGGAGGTTCGCTTTCGAGGGTCGCACGGCCACAGACATAGCCAGGAAGCATCTTGAGGAGCCTTTGTCGTCACCCCGGCTTTTGAATCCGGACATCCCAGAAGGTGTATGCGACATAATCTTCAAGATGATGGCGAAGAACCCAGATGACCGCTACCAGAGCGCGGAGAATCTGGTTGAGGACATAAGGCTTGTGAGGAAGGGGAAGAGGGCCGCGGCCCCCGGTGGAAGGCCAGGGAAGCAGTTCACGGTCAAGAAGGGTGGGGGGAAAACTTTGATGATGAAGAGCCCTGGGGCCACCGGGGCATTCACCGCCGTGAGCCCGGCTTCCACGGAGAATCATATGACAAAATCCTCGCGCACAGCCACGAGCAGCAGCTCCTCCAACAACATTGACATGAATACCGAGCAGCTCAAGATGCGCCGCGAGAAGAAGGCCAAGACGCAGCTTGTCATCATGATATCTGTGTGTTTCGCAGTGCTGCTTGGAGGGATTGGCTTCATCCTTTGGAAGAACATGTCCCCTGCGCCAGAGCCCAGCCCAAAGCCCGCCGAACCGACACCGCAGCCCCCGACGGCAGTGGAGCCCGACAGCACGCCTTTCATGCAGGCCGCGGCAAGGGTCTTGGCATTTGCCAAAGGGAACCCCGACAGGTCTTCCGACATCCTGATGCAATGCGATAATTTCTTTTCCAACCACCCTGAGCCCCGCTATGCATGCGACAGGAAGGCGCTGGCCGAGATTCTTGGTGTTTTTGTCAAGCTTGACGAGGAAAGGAGGATTGATCCCGCACGACAGACCCTTCATCGTCGCGAGATGAGCATAATCAGGGAGAACGAGGAGAAGGCATTGATGCTTAAGGCCAATGAGGAAAGCGCGAAACGCGCCGAAGAGCGCAAGCTTCTGGAGCAGCAGATGGCTGAGGATCGCAAGCAGCGCGAGCAGGAGCGCCTGGAGTCATACGCCAAGTCGCTTGAGGACAACAAGGCGACCTTGCTATATCGAGCCCTTCACTTCTCTATGGGCAGGAACTTCAAGGATGCCGCGGAGGCCTTCAACGCGGCCATACGAGAGACGGAGCTAGATCTGCCCGAGGTCCAGAAGCCCAAGGCTCAGGAGTACTCCGACTGGGCGAAGAAGATGCAGCAGATATTCATATCCGCAGAAAAGATCAGGGAAGCCCTTTTCAATGCCGGCGACAAGCTTAACGGCGAGCAGGTTGAGATCAGGCGTGGAGTCCTTGGCACAGTGACCGGGATAAGGAACGGGGACATAACTGTCAGATCGCTCGTCGGCGGGCAGTTGGTCACCGAACCGGTTGAGTCGCTCCAGACCGTTCAGTTGAGAAGGATTTTCGATGCAGCAAGAAAGCTTGTCGACGAACCGCTGGGCACATTTTTCTACATGACAAGCGTCGGCGAGTTCCAGACGGCCAAGGACATCTGCCCGCCGGACTGGACAAACACGCTCGAGCATATCACCATATCCTACTTCAAGAACCGCATACCTATAGTCCAGCAAATGACCGACGAGAACACCAAACGAGCCGAGAACGCCAATCTCAGGCCCTATAGCAACATGCCGGAGTTCAAAGAGGCACTCAAGCAGTTGCGCGAGGAGGGAGACTTTTGAAAGATATAACCGACAACGTTACCCAGCCTGATGAGGCGGCCAACGCCCTTGCCTACGACATCAAGGTGGACTCCGGAGCGCGCTATCTTGCACTGTCGCCCAAGACCCAGAACTTGAAGGTTGACGACTGGTGTGTGATACGCAAGGACAAGATCCTCGACTACGGCAAGGTGGTGAGGGTTGTGGAATGCTGCCATCTCAGACTGAAGGACGACATGCCGGAGATCGAGCGCAAGGCGACCGTGGTTGACCAGGGGAAGGCAAACGAGAACCACATGCGTGCGAAGTCCGCATTCAGGACAGCCATATCCCAGATCGAGAGTCTGAAGCTGAAAATGAAGCTCCTTACTTGCCACTACTCCTACGACTGCAAGCTTGTGTCATTCCAATTCACGGCGGACGGCAGAGTGGATTTCAGGGAGCTGGTAAAGAAGCTTTCTCAGTCGCTCAACACACGAATTGAGCTTAGGCAGATAGGTGTGAGGGACGAGAGCGCGCTTTGTGGCGGGATATCGACCTGCGGGCAGGAACTGTGCTGCAGCCGCTTCCTCCACGACTTCTCCTCGATCAACGTGAGGATGGCGAAGGAGCAGGATCTGTCACTAAACCCCAACAGCATATCCGGATGCTGCGGCAGGCTGAAGTGCTGTTTGAAATACGAGCACGAGGGCTATGTCCATCTTGACCAGAACATGCCTCGCCGCGGGGCGACATGCGAATGCTCCGAAGGCCGCGGCAAGGTTATAGACCGGAATCTGCTGACCCAGGAGGTCACAGTGAAAGTTGACGGCAAGGAGAAGCCGATAGTCTGCAAGCGTGACGATGTCAGGGTGGTTTACCCCAAGAGGTACGACATGCCGAAAAAAAACGCGCATGAGAAGGAAGAGGAAGGCGACAACATCTTTGAAGGCCTGAATGAGGAGGAGGCCAGATTTCTCAAAAAAATTGACAATGAATAGCGCGCTTCAGCGACAGAGGATGGTGCGTTTTCTTGGGATGACCTCAGTTGTGCTGACATTCCTTCTGCCGTTGAAGTTCGGGATGATAGCCGGGACGCCCGAGCTTGCCTTCGCCATTCCCGACACACTGCAGACCTTGCTGATCTTCAACTGGCCTCCTGCGCTCTTCTCTTTCATGTCGGCCATTCTGCTTCTGCTGGCATGCGTCTTCTGCCAGCCTGCGGGAACACTCGATGATGATGCCCAAAAACTGCATGTCGCATTCTCCTGGGTCTTGCTTTTCCTTTCATCGCTCTTCGGGATTCTAAATGCCAGCGTCGCTGATTTTGTCCTTATACAGCTTGTGCTTTTCAGCGGGCTTGCGGCTTACGCGCTTGCTGTGATGAGACTCCTCAAGGAGATGCCGGAACTGAAGGCATGGCTGCTCAACGCCATAATCGCCTCGACCCTGCTTTCCGCCCTGATGGGACTCAGCCAGTTTCTCACCGGCTTCGACACGACATTGGAGTATGTTCATGCACAGGAGCAGGAGACGGGGATCCTGTTGAGTGAAGGGATGCGTTCGCGTCTCGAGGAAACGAGGATATTCTCGACCTTCTCGATTTGCAACAGTTGGGCGGCCCATCTTGTCCTGACAATACCACTTTGCATCTGGGGAATTACGGCGGACAAAAACACCTTCAAGACAGTTGTGACTGTGTTCGTGGCCTACGGACTGCTCTCAGTGATGCACGCAGACCCTTCGCTGCCGGTGTTCTTCCTGGCGGTGTTCATACTGCTGTTCGCAAATGCGATGGTGATATTCAAGTTCAACGAGAAGGCGTTCAGGCACTCCATGCCCGTGATTCTGCTCGCCAGCCTGGGCATCCTGCTCTTCAACCTGAGATACACTAACAGCCGAGGCGGATTGCTGGCATTCGGCATCTCCTTGGTTTTTCTGGTGCTTCTGGTCCCGATGAAGGGCAAGGTACGAATATGCCTTTCCGTCCTGATCGCGCTGGCGGTCTCACCGGTCTTGTTCACCGACGTTGCCCACCGCAGCCTGGCCTCTATGATAGTGAGGTTCGACTACTTCCTCGCCGCCGCCAAAATGTTTGTCAACCATCCTTTCACCGGCACCGGATGGGGAGACTTCTTCCACGAGTACACTATGATCAAGCACTACCCCGGCACCGAGGCGCCGCACACTCCCCACAACTTCGTGCTGTCATTCGCCTCGCAGGCGGGCATCTTCGGGCTGCTCGCGGCCGTCCTAGTGCTTGCCATGCCATTCTGGCAATATTTCCGCCTGAGAAAGCTGGAGGGTCACAACTGGCTGAACACGGTTCTGATAGCCGGCTGGTGTGCATGGGGCATACATTCTCTTCTTGATTTCAACATACAGATATGCGGCACGGTGGCCACCGGGATAGCGATGCTTCTTCTCATGACGAGTTCTGACTGTGGGCAGGAAACCGTGCGCACCCTTGACAAAAGCCCTCCTCCGGCACCGCGGCACGCAAGTCTTGTCTGGCATCTCGCCTCCATCCCCGTTGCCCTTGCCGCTCTGGCCTTGTCCTTTCAGATGCTCTATGCCGAGATCCCCTACTCCGAGCTGCATATGATGTGCAATCAAGGAGCCACTGGACTGTCTGGAAAGCCATCCGCCGACTTCGACCTGATCGAGAGGCAGTTGAGGGCCACTACCCGGAGGATGCCGTACTCTCCTTTCCCCTGGATGTGCGCCGGGAATGCGGCACAGGCGGCTGGGGAGTTCGCCAGATCCGAGATATTCTATGCCGAGGCGATTAAACGCTCTCCCGAACGATCGAGCCTCTACCACAGGATTTTTTTGTCCCAGATGCGAATGGGGAAACGTGAGCAGGCACTTGAGAACCTGCGCAAGGCGGCAGAACTGTTCCCCAACGCATACGCTGAACAGTATGAACTCATGAAGAAGAGAAACTGAGAGGCTTCCTCCCCGCCCAGAAGGCGCGTCATCCATCCATTACTAATCGTCTCGAAATAGTCTTAACGGCAGATACGGACGCTGGGGACAGCGTCCCTCCATGCGGTAATGCGCCCGTATTTTGGAGGGCCATTGTCCCCAATGGCC
>CAZANS010000163.1:0-5690 GCA_964486565.1 uncultured Victivallales bacterium | reverse complement strand
GCGCCAGCCTGACCGCCTCAAATGTGGTCTCGATGCCTTTGAAAGACACCTTCAGAGGCCCGACGCTGACAACGCGCAGAGGTTCGCCTTTTGCAGGCAGCTTGAACTCTTTGGGCGGGTAGAAATATTCTTCGTGGATGCCGTTCTCGCACAGCAGCGACTCCCTGCCGTAGCGCTCAAGGACGCGCCGCTGGATATGCTTGGACACCGCCACAAGCACAGTCGGCAGCCTGTACACGGTGTCAATCCTGGCGATCTTCTTTACCCAGCCGCGTTTTTTACGCGCGATCTTGAATTTATGAATCAGCCCGTTGCCCTTCAGCCTGGGAGGAAGCACCTCACCGCTGACACGCTGCTCCAAATCAGTGATCTCGAAGCCCTGGCAGAAATGCACAACCTCACCCTTGCCGGAGGCCCATGCGTCCAGAACCTCCCGGGGAGTGCTAGCCACTATACGGTCGCATTCGGGGATGCTCGACGGCTTGAAATCCCGGACCAGGCTAACTTCCAGCATCCCGGAGAGCTTGCCAGAATCATTCTGGACAAGAAAATCCACCCGATGCCCACGGACACGCAGGTAAATCGCATACTCCATGAGGAGACGTCTGCCCCCAGAGAAGTTCATGTTGTCGCTCAGAAAGACGAAATGCATGGGATTATCTCCATGGACAGGTCAACAGCCATGACCGAATGTGTCAGCGCGCCGCAAGAGATGAAGTCCACACCGACAGCCGCCAGGGATGAAAGCCTTTCCTCTGTGATCCCGCCGCTGGCCTCGAGCTTGGATCGCCCAGCATTGATTCTAACTGCCTCGGCCACTGTGGCATCGGCCATGTTGTCAAGGAGCACATAGTCAGCACCAGCCTCGACGGCCTCGCGCACCTCGTCGAGGGTGTCAGCCTCAACCTCGACCTCAAGCTCCGGGAAGCGTTGCCTGGCGCGCTCGACCGATCTGCTTATCCCGCCGGAGCCCTCGAGGCCGGCAAGCTCGCGGTGGTTGTCCTTCACAAGCACCCTGTCGTAAAGCCCGATGCGATGGTTGTTCCCACCGCCTGTCCTTACCGCGTACTTTTCCAAATCCCGCCAGCCGGGGGTCGTCTTGCGGGTGTCGAGAATCTTCGTGCAGGTGCCCTCAACCGCCTTTGCGTATCTCGCAGATACCGTGGCAACTCCGCAGAGGCGCTGCAGAAAATTCAACGCCGTCCTTTCAGCCGTAAGAAGACTCGCGGCCTTCCCCTTCACATGCGCAAGCTCGGAATATGCCGACACACAGTCCCCCTCGGCGACCAACGCAGTGAACTCCAGAGCGGTGTCAACCGCCTTGAAAACCGCCTCGGCAACAGGAAGCCCCGCAACAACACAGTCCTCCTTGGTGATGATGCGCGCCTCGGCGACCAAGCCCTCCGGGACCACCGAAAGCGATGTCACGTCACCCGCACCCCCAAGATCCTCAGCCAGGGCAAGATGCACAAGCACCACTACCCTCTCCCAGTCCAATCCCTCTATCACAATCATAACTGTGCTTCTTTTATTTCTCATTAATTATTGAAACCCACCGTGGAAACCAACACAACATTAAAGTACAGTACCCATTCGCCTATGCAATAAGCGTTCTTCAGAAACGCAGACAATGTTTCAAGCGAGGTGCAGGAAATGAATGCAAAAGAAAACACAGGGCAGGATTTGCCAGAAAAAAAGAAAGGGGGAAAGAGGAAAGTACTCCTCGCCTGCCTCATTGTTGTTGCCCTGTCACTGGTCGTCTGTTTGACCATAGCTGCATACCTCCTGTACTCTTTCTTCGACCACGAGCCGCTGGAGGAGGTCATTCCCATACCAAACCCGCGCCACCTCAATAGCCTGATGAAAAAGTTCTACAACACCCACGACTCCGACGACTCCGAGGAATCGAATACCACAATGCAGATAATGGGGCTCCTGTTGCAACAGTCCAGGACGCTGGAGCTGTCACGCGAAGAGGTAAACGCTTTGCTCGACTACTCGCTCATTGCCGGCAGACCATACCTGGCGGCGCAGCTCCCGAACTTGAAGATCGCTGACGCGCGTCTCAAAGACGGCACGCTCCAGGCAGAAGGCTCGTTCAATACAGGGATACCAACACCCTTCGGCAGGCACCTCAACTTCAAGATCAGGGTCATCCCAGAAATCAAGGAGAAAAACTACAACGCCAAACTCGAACACCTCTCAGTCGGCAGGAGCACAGTCTCCGGAAAATCACTGCAGAACATGATAAACAGGAACCTGGACGCATTCGCCAGATCTCAGACGGGGAAAGACCTGCTCGAGCTGATACAGGAATTGGATGTCAAGGACGACAAAGTCTCCATAACCTTCAGCCCGCAGCAGATGAACATGTTCCTGTTAAAAAGACTAGGATACGCATCCGAAGTCATCACCACAGAATGAGTTTTGGAGTTCCGCTATGGATGCAGTTAGATGGATAACGTGTGACGGAGAGATCCTGGCGGGCATCCCAGAGAGCCGCGAGCTGATGCTCAAACCCGGCAAACTCAGGCTGATTGACCAGACAAAGCTCCCGGTGTCCCTTTGCTACATCCAGACCGACAACATAGCCGAGGTGCACGACGCGATCAGCCGCCTTGTCATCCGCGGCGCACCCGCAATCGGATGCGCCGCAGCTCTCGGACTCTCGGCAGCAGCAGCAAAACTCGAATCGGGCGACAACAAGACCTTCATCTGCGAAATTCGCAAAATGGCAGCATATCTCGCGTCTTCGCGTCCCACGGCGGTCAACCTCGAGTGGGCTCTCAAACGCTGTGTCCGAAGAATCGAGGGAGAAGAAGAGATCGCCGCCGATGCCGAGGCACTGAAAGAATCGCTGCTGGAGGAGGCACTGGGGATTCTTGAGGAGGACATTAGGATGTGCCGGCAGATCGGCGCGAACGGCCTGCCGCTCCTCAAGGATGGATACACCGTGCTGACCCACTGCAACGCCGGCGCGCTGGCAACCGCCGACTACGGAACGGCTCTCTCGCCAATCTACGCCGCCAAGGAGGCCGGGATGAAAATCCGAGTGTTCTCCGACGAGACCCGCCCGCTGCTACAGGGATCCAGGCTCACCGCATGGGAGCTGCACCAGGCAGGCATAGAGGTCCTCACCATCTGCGACAACATGGCAGGGCAGGTCATGAAGGAGGGCAAGATTGACATCGTCATCGTCGGCGCGGACAGGATTTCCGCCAACGGCGACACAGCAAACAAGATCGGAACCTATTCACTTGCGATCCTCGCAAGACACCATTCCGTGCCCTTCTACGTCGCGGCACCATATTCCACGATTGACATGTCTCTCGAGAACGGGGACATGATACCCATCGAGCAACGCTCGCCTGACGAGATAAGATGCGCGTTCGGTAAACCCACCGCACCAGAAGACATTGCCTTCTACAACCCCGCATTCGATGTCACACCAAATACACTCATATCCGGGATAATCACCGAGAGGGGTATCGTCCCGCCCCCATTCGACATCAACCTCAAGCTACTTTTCAGCTCCCACGCCGGACAAACATGCTGCTGATAATACTCGCGATGATGATTGACCTTGTCGCAGGAGACCCAAGGTGGTTTCCCCATCCCGTGCGCGCTGTCGGGAAACTAATAACACTGATGGAAAAGCTCACAGTCCCACTATTCGGACGCAATATCATCTCAGGTATGCTCGCAGCTTCAATCGTGATCCTCTCAACCGCCGCAGCAGTCCTCGGCTCGCTCGCAGCCACAAAAAACCTCTTCGACCAGCCTGAACTGCAGATCGCCAACATCGCCCCCGGACTCGCCAACTGCCTACCCGCCGGAACCAATCTGCCGCATAGCCTGCTCACTCTCTTTTGGCTATGGGCTGGATTCTCCGCTCGTGACCTTTCAAAATCCGCAAAACTGGTATACAAACACCTGCGCGAAGGCGACATCAATAGAGCCAGGCTCTCTCTCTCGATGATCGTCGGACGAGAAACCCACGACCTCGACCACGCCGCAATCTCACGCGCAACCATAGAGACAGTGGCCGAAAACTCCGTTGACGGCATATTCTCCCCAATCATCTTCGCCTTTATCGGCGGACCCGTCCTCCTCTGGGCATTCAAGGCAGCAAGCACATGCGACTCCATGATCGGATACAAAAACGAAAAATACTGCCTCTTCGGTAAGTTCGCCGCCAGGCTCGACGACACGCTGAACTATATCCCCGCCAGGATCTCGCTACTGCTCTTCACCGCCGCAGCCCCGCTGTGCGGAATGCCACCGGCAAGATGCCTCAAAATCGCCTTACGCGATGCCAAACTCCATGCCAGCCCCAACGCCGGAATCCCCGAGGCCGCCGCCGCAGGCGCGCTCGGCACCTCTCTCGGAGGCCCAGCATCATACAATGGGATAACATCAAAAAAAGAGTTCTTCGGAAAGGAATTCCCACCACCCGAAATATCACATATCCCAGCCACACTAAAACTCATGTGGACCAGCACCGCCATCCTGCTCGCAGCCCTGACAACAGCACATATCGTATTCCTTAGTCTTTAGTCTGCTTGATTTTGCATTGTTCCGGGCTTAGTTTGGGGATGTCGCGGTCTGGAAATGTATTGCAAGATTTTTTTGAGAGGGATTGCAGGGAATGACGTTCAAAAGGAGCAAAATCGCGTTGGTATTGTCGCTTGCGGCGGCCCTGCTTGTTCTAGGCAGGTTGTACTTAGGCTTTCCCGCCCGTTCCATCCGTGCTGTCGGAGGGGAAAGAATATACAGCACCCGCAAAGGCACGGGATACTGCGGCAACCGTTTCGGCGTGTATATCCCGGAAAAGTACTTCTCTTCAGATGCGCTCCCGTTGGTGGTGGCCTCACACGGCGCAAACAGCGACGGGCCGGAGGAGATAAGACACTGGGGCAAGCTGGCTGAAAAGTACGGGTTCATTGTCATAGCCCCGTCATATGCCTGCGCGACGAATATCGCTTCCGACAACGACGATAAAAGACGGCAGATAGCCGCCGAGAAAAACATGCTTGGAGAGATACTGGAAAACGCCATCAGGAATCTGAGGATAGACAGGCGGCATGTGCTGCACACGGGTTTCAGCGGCGGCGGGGCGGCGACCTGGTATGTGGCGACTTACTTCCCGCAGTATTTCACAGCGTTCTGCCTGAGGAGCGCAAACTTCTACGGAAGGGACTTCAGCCCCGTCGAGCACCTTGTCACATGGCGTGACGTACCAGTGTACATATTCTGGAGCCGCAACGACAATGAGGTTATCGTCGGGAAAGGGTTCAACACAACGATAGGTGAGGCCTCGGAGGCTCTGAGGTTCATGGAGTCGAAGAAGTTCTCCAGGCTGGAGAAAAACATCTTCGACTCCGGCGGACACGCATCCAGAAGGGAGGAGGCCGCTGCATGGTTCAATTCAATCGTCAAAGGCAAAAACAACACAAAGGAGCCAATTTCAAAACTACCCGTGGCCGCGCGGCCTGCCATTTTGGATGCGAGGCCACGCCGATGCGGGAGTGGGCATACCTGCCTAGTCTGTCCCGACCGCGACGGCGTGGCATTCGCGCCAAAAGAGCTTGCCGACCAAAGGGTTGGGGCGGAGGCACAGCATGCGCCACAGCGATATGGCGGGCACAGGCAGTTGATGGTATGCACCAGCCATATCGCCGCACCGTCTG
>CAZANS010000162.1:4245-5692 GCA_964486565.1 uncultured Victivallales bacterium | reverse complement strand
GTGATATACCAAATCAGAGGATGGGAAATCTTCATCTTCGGCATACCGCTTTGCCTATGCCTGTACATACTCTGGCACTGGAGACAAATCCTCGTCGCCAACACCCACTCCACACAACACAGGCCATAGAGGCACAATAGTAAGGACAAATTAGGCTAATGCCAATATCTTCGTCAAGAAGTCTGCGTGAAAACCTTGGGATCAAAAAGGCAGTTGGGCACCTCTTTAACAACCCCTTAACCCTCTCCAAGGCTGTAATTATCTTTTTGATTGCATCGGGGTTTGCCTTAAGGATATTCCTTATAGCAGTGGCTGAAAACAAGCTTGATTTTGACGAGACGACTGTCGGGATAATGGCGTTGAATATATATGAGGGTAAGGATTTCCCTGTCCACTTCTACGGGGCCAGACATAACATTGGCGGGGCAGTAGAAGCATATGTTGCAGCGGCGGTTTTCATGTTTTTTGGTATTTTCCCGCTTGGCGTGAAACTTGCTCTCGTTTTGATATGGCTTGCCACATGCTGGCTGTTTCTGAGGCTTTCTAGACAGTTGTTCTCTCCTTGCGGGGCATGTATATCAGTAGCATCATTTTGTTTTCCCCCTTTGTTTTTTATAGATTTTTCAATGAAGGCAAGAGGGGGGTTCGCGGAAACTATTTTTTTCTCGGTCCTGCTTTTGTATCTGGCATATAAAATTAGGGAAGGCAAATATAGACACGCCAACACAATGATATTTGTTTTTGCTGTGTTTTGTTCCCTTTCTGTGCTTGTATCAGAGATGGGCATAGTGCTTGCCGGGTGTTTGCTGTTATGGATGGGCTGCCATGTGCTCTTGCGCAGGTTGGGTTATGTTCGATTCCTTTCACTTGTGTCGGGTGCTTTCATCGGCATCCTCCCCTATTTGATATATAACTTTGAAACAATATCCGGCAGGAGCGGGGGCGGCTTCGGAGCCCTTTCATATATCTTTGCTTTTTCCAAGGGCAACGGATCTCCCTTCGTTGGGGCAGGGGATATGCTTTTTGCGTTAAAGTTCGTCTTTGCCCCTTCCCTTGTGCTGATCATTTTGATAGCCTTGTCCGGAGCGGCGGCAGCATTTTTATCAGACAGCAGGAGCAAAAAGGAATTGTTCGCCGTTTTAGTGTTGTACTCGGCTCTTTCATGTGTTGCCCTTTTTATGCACGGCTACAGGTATGGCGTGCCAATACCTTCTTCCAGGGTTCTATACGTGCTTTATCCTGTTTTGTCTATTTTTTTTGGTTTTGCCGGGGAGGGAATTGTCGGCTCGGGAAAAAAATTTAAGTCGGCAGTGCTTGTGATGTTGGTAGCTTGGTTCGGCATACTTATTTTCAACCTCGCGGCATGGGGTATGTCGCGCAAGCCAATATCGCATTCAAGCTGGTATGGGAAATGGAGTTTTGTGGACGGGGAACTATTATACTCCAT
>CAZANS010000162.1:0-4235 GCA_964486565.1 uncultured Victivallales bacterium | reverse complement strand
CCATGCTGGTCTCGGACGGCATCACGGATGTATTCTGCGGATACCATATAGCAAGCCCCCTTATTTTCTCCCAACGCATAATGTCTCGACATAATGACCCGTTTGATTTCATTTCGGTTAACACGTCCTGGGAAAGATTGGAATATATGGAACCCGAGTCGAGAATAGCTTTTGTCGGATTCCCCGGGTCTACGCAAACAGAAGAGGTCATTGACTGTTTGGTCAATTCAGGAGTCGCATTCCGCACGGTGGCAATTGACAATGTCATCGTCATCTTCGATATAGATGCCGGGCAAATGAGAGGGGTCTCCAGACTGCCACGATACCTTCACGCCGGGGTTTTGCCCCCTCCAGGGCCTGACCCCAAAGGGTTCAATTAGCCTTATCTGTAAGCATACTGTCCTCATGCCGCGACATATAGGGTCTCCGCTTCCCTGAGAACATCTTTCCGGAAATACTTGCTTATGCTACCGGGGGTGTTAAGATCAACCTTGCGACCTATGCTCGCTTGAAAACAAAAAAAACAGCGGAGGCGTTGATGCCTCCGCTGTTTTTGCTTTGAGGTATGCTTTTTACCTTCCTGCCATCATTGCCTCGACATCCTTCTTGACCTCGCCCGTGGGCTTGATGTTGAAGTTCTCGACCAGCACCTTTGCCACCGAGGGGCTGAGGAATGCCGGCAGTGTCGGTCCTAGCCTGATGCCCTTGACACCGAGATGCAGCAGGGCGAGAAGCACCGCGACGGCCTTCTGCTCGTACCACGCCACATCAAAGGATATCGGCAAGTCGTTTATGTCGTCCAGCCCGAGCACCTCCTTGAGCTTGAGGGCGATGACGGCAAGGGAGTAGCAATCGTTGCACTGCCCTGCGTCGAGCACCCTCGGGATGCCGCCGATGTCGCCTAGCACAAGCTTGTTGTAACGGTACTTCGCACATCCTGCAGTGAGGATAACGGCATCCTTCGGCAGCTCTTTGGCGACCTGGGTGAAGTAGTCGCGGTCCTTGTTGCGTCCGTCGCACCCCGCCATGACCACAAACCTCTTGATGTCGCCCGCTGCGACCGCCTCGACCACCTTGTCGGCGAGAGCCAGAACCTGGTTATGGGCGAACCCTCCGACTATCTTGCCGTTCTCGAGCTCCTTAGGCGGCGCGCACTTCTTCGCCAGCTCGATGATCTCCGAGAAGTCCTTCTTGCCGTCCGCATCTGCCTCGATGTGCCTCGCACCGGGCCAGCCAGCCGCACCCGTCGTGAAAAACCTGTCCTTGTAGCTGTCCTTCACAGGCGTTATGCAGTTGGTGGTAAGGAGGATCGGCCCGTTGAAAGACGCAAACTCCTCGTTCTGTCCCCACCATGAGCTGCCGTAGTTGCCTGCCAGGTGCGCATGCTTCTTGAACGCCGGGTAGTAGTGCGCAGGGAGCATCTCGGAATGCGTGTATACATCCACTCCAGTCCCCGCCGTCTGCTCGAGAAGCATCTCCATGTCCTTCAGATCGTGTCCTGAGATCAGGATGCCGGGGTTCGAGCGTACGCCTGTGCTGACCTCGGTTATCTCTGGATTGCCGTAGCGCCCGGTGTTCGCCGAGTCCAAAGCCGCCATCGCCTCCACCGCGACCTCCCCGGCCTTCAACACCTGCGCGATCATCTTGTCAACCGATAGGTTCCTCGTCGTGGACACCAACCCGGAAATGATCTTCTCGGAGATGGACGAAATATCCTTGCCGAGGACCGCTGCGTGGTCGGTGTAGGCCGCTGCGCCCTTCAACCCGTAAACCAGCAGCTCCCTGAGCGAACGGACATCCTCGTCGGCCGTCGCAAGCACACCAGCATCCTTTGCCTTGCTCGCATAATCGGCCTCGTCGCCTTTCCATTTGGCGCAGTCGGGCAGCGAGCTGTCACAGGCCGCAGGGCTGACTTCCTTGATCTCGTCGCGAAGCTTCAGCACCTCGGATATCCTGGCACCGATCGCGGCATTGTCAAAGTTCGCGTTGGTTATCGTGACAAACAAATTCTCACAGACGACCCTGCCGATAATCGGATCCTTCGCCTTGCCCGCCTTCTCCGCGACAACCGCCAGCCCCTTCACCGCATATACCAGAAGATCCTGCAGCTTGGCCGTGTCCTCCTTCTTCCCGCACATCCCCGCAACTGTGCAGCCCGTGTTCTTGCATGTCTCCTGACACTGAAAACAAAACATACTCATCTCCAAATCTCCTCATCTTGTAATTCTCAAACACCAAAACCATCCCCGCCGCCGACAAAAAAACCTAAAAACAATCCTCTGCCATACACACCTCCCTGCTTGTTTACTTATCACTTGTCCGACTTGAGCATAGTCAAAAGCATCTTGAAGCGCCTAACTGCCTTGACGGCATGAGGCACATCCGCGGGCATGATCATGATCTGCCCCTCATTGCATGTCACCTTCTTGCCGCCGATCGTCCACTCCGACTCCCCGTCAAGCACCTGAACTATCGCGTCGAAAGGTGCCGAATGCTCGCTTATCCCCTGCCCCTCATCAAAGGCAAACACCGTCAACGTACCGGCACCCTTCTTCACAATCTCCCTGCTCACCACCGCACCGGTGGCATATTCCGCGAGTCTCGCAAGATCATGCGCCACCGACACCTCTATCATGTTCACCGAATCAATCTCCATGTCAATACTCCTCATTAGTTTTTTACGGTTGTTGGTTTCCCAGCCACCAGCCACCTGACACCTATTCCACCGACCACAGATTACTGCCCCCCGATTACCGATTACCACCGTCAACCCCGATGATGCAGACATCCATCGGGATATCCCGGCCTGACCTCTTCAGGGCCTCCTGCACTATCATGGTCGTCCCGCCGCAGCAGGGGACCTCCATCCTGGCTACAGTCACCGACTTCACCCCGCCACGGCTGAATACCGCTGCAAGCTTCTCGATATACTCATCCGTCCGGTCATCAAGCTTGGGACAAAAGACTATCAGCTTCCGTCCCTTCAGGAGCTCTTCATGGAAACTCCCGTACGCAAAGGCCGTGCAGTCAGCCGCAACAAGCAGGTCGGCACCCTTGAAAAAAGGCGCTTCAGGATTCACAAGACGCAGCTCGACAGGCCAGTTGCCGATCATCGAGGAAGCCTTCCCAGAGGCCGATTCAACAGCATCGGCCTTTGCGCCAGGGTCAAAATCCTTCAGGCCCATACCGGGACAACCCGAGGCAGGACACCCTCCCCCGCCTTCAACACCTGCCGCCGCCGGGACATCAACCCCGCGCTCCTTCAACACCGACAGCGCCTCACGATAGTACTCTCCCTGCTTGTGATCCAACAAATGCTTCAGATGCGCACGTATCGTGTTGGCCCCCTTCGGGATTATGCTCTCAAGCATCACGCGCCGCTCGTCATACGCCTCCGCCTCACGCTCAACAGTGCTTATCGCACCCCTGAGGCATGTCCCAAGACACGCACCCAGGCCGTCGCAGAAAAGGTCGCTGACAAGCCTCGCCTTCCCGTCTATCAACTGCAAGGCACCCTCCGGACAGTCCGGGATGCATACCCCGCACCCGTCACACTTGCTCTCGTCTATGCTGATTATACGTCTCTTCATCATCGCCTCCTTTCCAATAACATCTTCTCTGCCTCCCAAAGCCCCCTCCCCTCATCCTCAAGATCAAACCCGAAACCGCTCAGACACCACTGTTTCACCAGAAGCCTCATCGGCCCGAAAATTATCCTGAACAGACTCGTCCCGTCAATATCATCTCGTATCCCACCCTCCTTCACGGCCATCTCAAGAAATCCGCAGACCACTTCCCGGTGCGAATGCATTATCCCAAAAACCTTCGCCGAAAGCCGAGGATCATCCTGGAACAACTCCTCAGATATCATCACCTTCGCCAAATTACGATTCCCAGCAAAACGACGGTAACGGTCCATCAGAAAATACTCAACACGACCAAGACCGCCCAAAACACTAAGCCCCTCAGAACCAAGCACATCCATGGACATCAACGAAAACCTGTCCAAAACCCCGTCCAATATCGAATGCTTGCTCTCAAAATGACGGTAAATCGCCGGCTCGCTAACCCCAATCTCCCGGGAAAGGTTCCGAATCGTCAAACTACCCATCCCCCTCTCCGCAATCAAATCAATCGCCTTGTCAAGTATCTCGTCCTGTCTCTTCGTAAGCTCTCTCATCTCAAATCACCTGTCCTGTGTCAAAACAACTGTGTTAGTTATCATTAACTAACGC
>CAZANS010000161.1:0-5693 GCA_964486565.1 uncultured Victivallales bacterium | reverse complement strand
GGATCAGCGGACGACGGATGCCCGGCTTCAGGAGTCCATCCCCGTGATGCACGACGGAAGCGATATCCGGACGAGTGCAGGCGCGCCGTTGGTCTTTGAGGTTTTCGCGCCGTCGGCCGCCCTCCACCAGTCGAGTATGTTCGAGGCGGTTGTGGTCAGCGGCTCCGAATTGGAAGCGGCCCGTCAGGAAGGGCGCGAACCGGTGTTGACGCCGGTTCCCCTGCGGTTGAGCGGAGTGGTCGGAGTGGTCAACGAGGCCCGCAGCAAGGGCTATGACGTTCAATTTGTCTCCGGACGCTCCCGTGACGAACGACAACTGCTGCAACGCGGGGTCTTTGCCGGTATCGTTCGGCTGCAAATCGGAAGTCCGGGGGATCCGATCAACGACTTGATTACCAATATCCCGATCCTGGACAATCAGAACCTTGAGAACCGGGTACCCACCATTGTGGTCAGCGGCTCCGATGTCGTTTATCTCCGGGCGAAGAATCTGAAGACCGGGGACATGATCGAGTCTCGGGTGCGTCTCGCGTCCGAGGCCCAGGTCAGTCTGCTTGACTACACGGGAACTGCGGAGCTTTCGACGGTTCATCTAGGGGAACGCCTGATGGTGCGCCTGACTGATTATGATCAGGACACGACGCCGGAGCGGGACACTGTCACTTTGACATCCCGTTCCACCAAGACCGGCGCGAGCATCAACCTGACGCTTAACGAAACCCTCCCGAGGTCCGGCATCTTCACCGTACTCTTCAATCCGGTATTCGTCCGGGAAGCCGCAGAGGTTGACCGTACCGGCCGACTCCCGGTCGATTACGGCGATGAGATCACATTTACCTACAAGGATGAATTTACGCTTCAGCTGGACAGCACCCGGGATGTAACGGCAGTCGCTCGCATTCATCATGGTGCCGACGGCGAGTTGGCGGTCTTTTCCAAGCGGTACGTCGACCCGGAGATGGCCGTCAAGGTACGGTTCCTCTGGGCGGAGGCATTGTTCGAGATGGCCAAGGGATTGCGGGCGCAGAATGACCGCGATGGCGCCATGGCGCGAACAGCCGATGGCGAACGAATCCTCACCGAGGCCCTGCGGGACTATCCGAACACGTCGCTTAAGACCCAAGGCGAATATCTGTTGGCCAATCTCGCGGAAGAGATCGCTGAGGACGAGACCGACAAGGGCAGGAAAACGGTGCTGTACGAGCGGGCGATTGTCCGCTACTCCAACATCGTGGCGACCTCGCCGAACTCCGATTACGCGCCACGGTCGCAGTTCAAGAAGGCACTCTGCCTGGAACGCATGGGCATGGTGGACGTTGCCTGCGAGGAGTACGTGAAGCTGACGTATACCTGGCCGGATCACGAACTGGTGGCGGATGCCACAACCCGGCTTGGTCAGTACTACTACCGGGCGGGTAACTACGGTGTGGCGGCTAGGATCTTCCAGAGTTTCGCCCGCAACCGCCCGACCCACCCGTTGGCCTCGCGGGGGCTGTTCCTCGCGGCGCAATGCCGGATTAAACAGGCGGCGGAATATGCCGAGGGAGCCACACCGGCCGTACGTGCCCGCGCCAGGGAGGAATACGAGGAAGCTGTACAAATCCTCTCCAATGTGATGGACACCTACAAGGACGACAGCGCCCTGCGTGCCGAGGCCATGTACTGGGTCGGTGACTGCAACTTCAAGCTCAGTAAATTCCGCGAATCCTACATCGCCTTCAAAACCCTGACCTTCGAGTACCCGGAAACAGACTGGGCAAAACGCGCCCGTGGCTACCTGACGGACGCGTCTCTTGCCAAAATTGAGGAGTAAGCATGACAAACGGAAGCTGTTTATATCTTACCATGTTTTTTGCGGTTGCGGTGCTGACCGGTGCCGTCCACGCCCAAACCTGGCGGGAGGAACTGCCTTCGGACAGGTTCCGGATGATGAACCAGTTCCAGCGGACGCTCTACAACCGCGCCATGGGCATGTTTCGGGAAAATCAGCATCGGGCCGCCGCCGCCGAGTGGGAGAAGTTCCGCCTGGAGTTTGAGCGGGAACTAAACCCGGAGCTGGTGGGCTACCTGATCCTAATGAGGGCACGCAGTCTGCACGAGGCAAAAGACAGGCACGCATCCATACGCGAGTATACGGAAGTTCTGGATATGTTCCCTGATGTCCCGTGGGTCGCCGCTCCCTCCCTGTATTTTCGAGGAATGGCCCGTTTCGACAACGGCGACATCCGCCCGGCCATGCTGGATATGAAGAACATGGTCGAGGATCAGCGGTACCGGCTGCATCCGCTGGCTGCCGGCGCCCTGCGCCGGCTGGCCGACAACCACTGGCGTAACAAGGAGCCGGAGTTGGCGGTGCGCTACTGGCGCCAGACCTATGACGACTTCCTGGAGGCGAACCGGGACGAGGCACATAATGCTCGTGACCGGGTCCTTGCGCACTACATCAAAGAGCAGCACTACGACCGGATCCTTTCATGGTTCTGCACGGATGACAACCGCAACGATCCCAGGACTCGGGCGGGACTGGCGGGTCTGGTTGAAAACGTCGCCTATCACGGATTCCATGGCAACTGGGAGAAATACGAGAAGGACGCCGTTGGTAAAAAGCGAGACATGGAGGCGTTCTGGCAATGGTTCAAGCAAGAACGCCCCTGGTTCGAAAAGACCGATATGTGGAATTGGTACAGCTCCGCTGTCCGCTTCCTGTGCCACCGACATCAGGAGAAAAAGGAGCGGGACCTCATCATCGACGAGGCCATCCAGTTTATCCGCACCGCCGAGCTGGACGACCGTAACCGCAACGACCGATATGCATGGCTGTGCGACCGGCTGCGGGAGGCCGGAGATCTGGTGATGGCCAGGCTCGCGGCCGGCTCGATCACCGATGCCGGACTCGCGGCATGGAAGGAGTATGAGATTATCGGGCATTACGAGAACAAATGGACAGAGGCTGCGCGGCAACTCGAGGCGATAAAAAAAATGGGCGACGAGCAATGGAGCCGGCGATCGCTTAAAGAACTCGCCATGGTACACCGGGATCGGTTGGGGGACTACGAGACCGCCATCAAGCTGTATCAGGAGATTTCCGAGCCGCCACAGACGTTGTGGGAAATCCAGATCGCCTATCAGCGGTGGGGAAAGCCCGCCGATGCACAGAAGACGTTGACCGAAATCGTCGCGATGTTCCCGGACTGGGCGGCCCGCGCCATGTATGAGAAAGCAGAGATCTACCGACGCGACGGCGACAAGGAAAAAGCTGTCGCGCATTATCGTCAGATCCTCCGACATGACGATTGGAAAAGGGCCGGCGAAGCGTCCCTGGCGCATCAACGGCTGGAAGGTTACGGTATTGCCACAGGTGGTGGTGTCATTGATGAATTCTGAAGGTATAATTATGAGATGCAGACATTCCCTGTTTTTCCTGTTCGCCGCAAGTGCGGTCGTAGCCGCTCTGCCCCTGCCGGTTTCGGCCCAGACAGACCCGATTGTCGAGCGCCGTGCACGGCAGATGATCAATTCCGCAGAGGAACTCTTGTCGGCCCATCAGGAGGAACGCGCCCTGCGGATCCTAGAACAGGTCCCCCGCATGTACCCGGAATCGTTGGCTAGATTCAGAGCCGGTCTGCTGCTGGGGCAGATGCATATTGAAAAGCGTCGGTTCAACGATGCCATGCAGGTCTTTCAGCAGGTACTTGCCTCCGAAGACGACGACGACCGGGCGGAGGCCACCTACCGCGTCGGCATCTGCCAGTTCTACATGAACGATTACGAACAGGCGTTCATCTCACTGCGGCGCGTGACCAACGAGTTCCCGTGGAGCGTCTTCGCCAACGAGGCCTACTACTACATCGGGATGTGCCACTTCACACTGCGACGGTGGGGCATGGCGGTGGAGGCATTGCGTATGGTCGGCACCAGCGTCCCGACCGATGTCGAGACGATCTCCCGGGCGGAGGCCGGACAACGACTGTATATCAAGTTGCGAGACAAAGACCAGGCTGTGCTCCTGAAGGATGACCAGACCTTTGATGTCCGCGTCGAAGCGGCATCCGGCGACCGGGAAACCGTGACCATGGAACCGCTGGGGCGGCAGGGCGAAGACTATATCGGCAGCATCGAAACCGAACTCGGCGCGCCGGTCCCCGGCGATGGGATGCTGCAGATCCGCAGCGGCGACACGGTCAAGGTGGTCTACGTCGATATCAACACCGAGGGCGGTGAGCGGAATGTGGAGCGCATCGTGGAAGTCCGTATGATCTCCACCGCACGGTTGGCGGTCATGGACGGTGCCTTTGTCGAAAGCCTTCCCTACGTCGTGGCCAACCAGCCGGCGCATGTACAACTGGTCGATGCTGATCTGGATGTGTCAGACCAGCGGGACGAGGTGCGCATCCCGGTCACCGTCCGATATCAGGTCAAGCGCCAAGATGACGAATCCGGCGGAGTCGATCTGGAGCAGGATCCCGCGAATGACTGGGTGGAACGCACAACCGCCGAATTGGTCCTGACCGAAACCGCCGCGCACAGCGGCATCTTCCGTGGCGTGTTCATGCCGATCATCCGCAAGGCCGAGGGCGGCGAGGCTGCAGGCCGCGATATCATGACCGTCGACGTAGAGGCACGTGACTCCGTTATCCTTCACTACGTGGACGAGAACCACATCGACGGCGATGACCCGCGGGATGTGCTGGTGACCGCCAATGTCGTCCTCGGAACGATCCCCGACGTTACCAGCCCGGAATACACAGTGAACGAACCGAACATGAGAGCCAGAAAGCTTCTCATCGAGGCCAATATCTTCCTGCAATGGGGGCGGATATTCAAGGAGGTCGGGCTGGTTAATCAGGCGAACGAAAAGGCCGACGAAGGACTTGAACGGCTCGACTCCGTCATGCGGACGTACCAACAGTACGGATTTGAACGATCCCTGGTGGAAGAGGCGTTTCGCACCCGTTGGGAGCTGTTGATCGTCAAGGATATGCTCAACGAGGCAATCAATGTGTGTCTGCAACTGATCCGGATCTTCCCCAACTCCGTGCTGGCGGATCAGGCGTTCATGGCCATCGCCCGTAGCAAGATGGAAGCGGAGCAGTATCGCGAGGCGGTTTCAATATTCTCTCAGATTCTCAGAATACCGAACGCGCCGACCCGGGCGGAGGCCCAGTACATGATCGGCGAAGCCCGCGAGGCGGAGGCGCAGGCTGCTGTAAGGGGGACTGACCGTAAACCTAACCTCAGCGTGGCCATGGCGGAGTACGGGCGTTGCGCGGACAACTATCCGGATTCCAAGTTCGCCGGCGAGGCCCTCAAGAAAATCGTCAATTTCTACCTGCTCAGCGAGGACTACATGCGGACTATCGAATCAGTCCAAGTCCTGTTGCAGGACTACCAGGACGCACCTTGGCTGGATGAGATGCTGCTCCGCGGCGGCGTGGCCGCGTTCCGCATGGGCAATCTGCCGCTGGCCAAGGAATGGTTCTCGCGGATACTGGAAACCTACCCGACCAGCGCCTCCGCCGACCGCGCCAGACGCTTCCTCGATGTCGTGAGTCAACGCCTTGGCGGCTGATGTCAATAACCGGCGAGGCACCGGACACAATATATATAATCCTAAATGAAGCAGTTAAATCTCAAAAATGGCAGTTAACATATTTGTATACAAAGCTTTAAGACTAACTGAGCTTTCACTTTTT
>CAZANS010000160.1:0-5695 GCA_964486565.1 uncultured Victivallales bacterium | reverse complement strand
TGGCAAGAAATATCAGAATTTTTTAAGCGCCAGCTTTTCCCTACGTTGGCACATCCAGATTGTAGGGAAGACATGCTCTTGTCTTGTCGCCGTCCATGCTTCCCCTGCTGTTCGCGCAGACACGGCATGCGCCCCACCGTCTGCCGCACCTGCGCTCCCAACGCGGTTCACGCGGAGTTTCGAAACTGGCTCAAGCTATTTTGAAAAAATATTCGTTTTTTAATTTAAGGGCTTGTAATTTTGTACGTGAGAGTTAAAATATACAAAATTTCAGTAAATACGTACGAACACAATGTATATAGTAAAACCTAGGAGCACACATGCTGGAACATTTGTTGAACGGCGGTCCCTTGATGATCCCCATCGTTTTCTTTTCCATTCTTGGAGTCGCGGTTATTATTGATCGAATGCGGGCGTTCCGAGCGGCGGAGACGGACACAGTCCACCTTCGCGCCCAGATCAACGACTTGTTATACGAGGGCAAGCTTGACGACGCCATCCGCATCTGCGAGAAATCGTCCGGCCCGGTTGCCGCCGTGTTATTGGCCGGATTGGGAAAATACCGCAAACTGGTAAAACTTCAACGTCCCGCCGCCGAAACGGAGGTCACCATCTCCAAAACCATGGAAGACTATGCTCCGCGCGCACTTGAGGGACTGGAGAAGCGGATGAACCTACTGCCCCTGATCGGCGGGCTGGCGCCGTTGCTGGGAATGACTGGCACCGTTACTGGTATGATTCGTTCCTTCAACACCATGTCGGAAGCGGCCGGCCTGGACGCCGGCGCGGTGGCTGGCGGTATCTCCGAAGCACTAATTACCACCGCCGCCGGGCTGATTGTCGCCATGCCGGCCGTAATCGCCTACAACCTACTTTCTCGCAAGATCGACAAGTTTGTTCTCGAAATCGATGCCTGCATCACCGAATTGATCGACTTTATCAGCATCGGTCGGGTCTGAACCTTTCAGGAGAATTATACATGGCACTGAAAAAGAAAATCCGGCAGAACTCGGAAATAGACGTTTCGTCCTTTTCCGATATCGCTTTTCTGCTCATCATCTTTTTCATTCTCACAACCAGTGTTATCCGGATGACCGGGCAGGAACTGAACATCCCTGCCGGCCAACAAAGCCAGGAAAAAACGGAGGAGGACAAAATACTAACTGTCAATTTGACCCCCGGCCAGATACGCTACGGCGAAGGGGATCCGCCCCCGATCATCAGTTTCGAGAAACTGCGCTCGCAATTATTTGAGCAGGACTTCAAGAACAAAACCGAGGACAAGGATCGCATGATTATCTTGAACAGTGCCCCGGATGTCCCCTATGATGAATATTTCCGAATCGTCTGCGCCATCAGCGATGCTGGCGGGATATTGGCGCTGGTTGAAGAGGATTCAGGCGAAGGGGAAGCCGAATGATCCGCCGCCGCAAACGCCTGCCGATCATTGTCCCCGTGGCATCCATGGGCGATATCGCCTTCCTCCTTATCATTTTTTTCATGCTAACCTCTAATTTCATGCGTAACCGGGCAATCGAGCTGGAGCAACCGAAGAGTCCCGACGTGGAAAATCTTAAGGCCACCTTGGTTACGGTTTCACTCGACCGCGACAGCGTCTTGCGCCTACAAGGCGAAATATGCGATGTCGGCATCCTGGAAAGTGGTGTCGGCGCCCTCATCAATGATATGGAAGACAAAAGAGTGGAGCTGAAAATCGATAAGAACATCACGCAGAAAGAATACATCAAGGTGTTGATGGCGCTCAGCCGCGCTGATGCCAAGGTTGTGCTTGTCGGCGAGCAAAGCATGGACTGATCTTTAACAACAACCAATAAAATCAAAGGAGCACTGACATGTCCGATATAATAATTGCCGAGTGCCAATGTGGCAAGAAATACAACGTCCCGATCGAAAAAGTCAGCAAAACCTTCCGTTGCAAGGCCTGCGGCGAGCTTTTCAAGGCGGATATATTGGAAACAAATCCCAATACTAAAGTGCCGCCGACAGCGCCGGAGACAAGCCCAAAGACGGAAACGCCGGTCTCGCGGATTGGGAAAGACGATGCTAGCGCCATCGCCATGCAGGTGGCAGGCGAGATGGATATCCGCGATCCGGACGAACTAATGACACAGGTGAACACCTCCGCGATGCCCCGGACATTTATCCTTTCCGCAATTCTGCATGTAGTTCTGATTGGCGCCACTAGCTTTGGTCTCTACAGCGATTGGAGCCGATTTGGCGTTATGATGCCTGGAGCGATTCGCGAGAAAAAACGGGAAATCGCCGAGGAAGTACGGCGTAAGTCCATTCAGGAAGAGCGGGAACGCCGGGAAGCCGAACGTCAGGCCGAAGCGGAAAAAGCCGCCGACGCGATGCCAAAGCCCACGCCAACCGCCGCGGCGACAAGCGCGAGCGACGACGAAAAAACCGAATACCAGCTTGAAGTCGAGGAGGTTCGTAAGGATCGCCCCGCCGCTTCTAGTCTCCGGCTTGACCTTAATGACCTCACGATCGAGTGAGCTTGGAATGCCAATTTGCCGCCCGTCCGCCGATCATCCAAATTAGGAAACGGATGGCCACGTATTCAACATGACCGAATCTGAATTGCGTAAGTTGTGAAAAAAACATCCAGACATTCGAACCGCCACCACATATCCCACCGCGGCCTGCTCTGGCGCGTGGTGGATGCTGTGGCACCATTTTTCGCCGTTCTCGACCGCCCCTTGGGCATGGTGGAACGTCTGGTCCTAGAGGGGTGGGGACTAATCGAGCCCTGGCTTATCCTTGCCATTGTCTGGCTTCACCTCGGCTTGGCGGTATCCATCACTTTCATCTTCAATCTGCTCGCTCGGAAAATCCGTCCGATTCCGTGGCCAGTTCGGCTGGCCGTGTTGCTGGGAGTGGAGGCATGGCTGGCGTTCCGGTTCGGCATTGCCGGCCGTGAAATAATGCTCAGCTACGCCAACTACCGTCCGGAAGTAATGGAAGTACTTGAGAATTCCATGGCATGGCGTTCGTTCGCGACTTGGGAGACGGTCTCGTTGCTGGTCGGTGCCGCATGCGTGCTGGTGATTCCGTTCACTCTTGTGCGGCGTAGATTCTCGCTTTTCTTGTTCAAAGCGGTCGGCGCCGCGTTTATGGGTTGTTGGGTTTACCTGTTGCATTTTCTCCTCCGCTGTCCATCCCATCTATTCGATACCAGCCGCCAACTGTTCAACAAATTTGAACGCAACGAACTATGGGTTGTCGGCACCATGATCTGGTTGCCGGGTCTGATTCTGGCAGCCCTCTTCCTGTTCTGTCAAGCAATGACTCGAATGCAGGAGATCTACGGAGTTCGGATCAGCCAGGAATCGTTGGGCGATAAAATCTATGCCAGCCTGGCCAGCGGTGGCCGCGATCCGCGGTTCAGGTCGTCGGTATACTGGTCAACCTGTCTGTTTCTGGCTGTGATCGTCGGGCCGTTACTCATGCGTGGCTGCGGCATGGAAGATCCCTACGGCCTTCCGCAGGGCAGCGGTAATCCGGTGGTGGAGATGGTCCGCATCAAGCAGCCCAAGAAGAAGCCGAAGCTCAAGTTTGTTCTGTCTTCCACCAGCCCGTTCATCTTTGAGCGGCCGGAGATCGACGACAGCCAGATCCTACAGGAGTTGGACAAGACGACCGAGGCCGAGTATCAGGCATCGCAGATACAGGGCAAGCTGGGCAAGGGCGGCGGGACCACCGGCGGCTGGCCGACCAAAATGCCCGGGCGTGTACGGTTCATCCGCCTGCGCTACGGCGGCGGCGACTGGGACCAGGGAATGGGCAAAGGCGCCGACTATAACCTATTGGTGCAATTCAATAAAATCACTGGCTTCGCCATCGCCCATGATACAGAGGCCATCGACATCTACCGCCTGCGACGTTTCCCAAAAAAGGGGGCTCCGCCTTTTGTTTACGTCACCGGCTCCCGAGGTTTCTCGCTTAATTCAGCGGACATTAACACGTTCCGTTGGTACTGCATCGAGGAGGCCGGCATGATCATCGCCGATGACGGCGGCGGCGATTTCGGCCGCAACCTCCGAGCCACGATGTCGCGGGTTTTCCCGGAAAAAAAATGGGTGGACATCCCCAATGACGACATTATTTATCGACAGCCATTTCAATTCCCCAACGGCGCCCCTTCACTTTGGCACCACGGAGGCCGCCGGGCCTTGGGAATGAAACATGACGGCCGCTGGATTGTTTTCTACCACCCCGGCGACATGAAGGATGCCTGGAAGGACGGCCACTCCGGGGCAAGCGAGGCTGTGGCGGCGCAGGCATATCGGTTGGGAGTCAATCTGATGAACTATTCATTCAACCAGTATATTGGAATCCACTACGGCGAGTGATGGCTAAACTCCATTTGATCTGGATAATATTAGCCTTCCATCATCTGGGTGAAGATCGAACAGGTAGCGGGAACCGTGGGGTCCGGGGGCGGCCTCGGGATGATATTGCACGGAAAACGCCTTCTTATCCACGCTCTTCAAGCCCTCGATGGTGTTGCCGTTGAGGTTGATATGGGCAAGCTTGACATTTTTGCCGGCGGGCGAGTCGGCATCGGTGCAGAATCCATGGTTTTGGCTGGTAATCTCCACATGGCCAGTGGCCAGATGCAGCACCGGGTGGTTGGCGCCGTGGTGGCCGAATTTCAGTTTGCAGGTCTTGGCGCCCAGCGCCTGGGCGAGGATTTGATGGCCAAGGCAGATGCTGAACACCGGCACCCGGCCGAGCAGTTGCCGCACCGCGCTGGCGGCGTAGTCGAGCGGCTCCGGATCGCCGGACACGTTGCTTAGGAAGACACCGTCCGGGTTTTATTTTAGGGCTTGCAATTTCGCTCGTGAGAGTTATATTATAATTAGTGAGCTAGTTTAAAAACTCCGCGTGAACTGCGTTGGGAGCGCAGGGCGGCCGAAATGGCCGGTGCATACTTTAAGCTATCTGTGCCCACCATTTCTCCATGGCGAATGCCGTGACTCCGCCCCAACCCTTTGGGCGGCAGGCTCTTTTGGCGCGAATGCCATGCCGCCCCGGTCGGGACAGACTAGGCAGGTATGCCCACTTCCGCATCGGCGTGGCCTCGCATCCAAAATGGCAAGCAGCGCGGCCTGGGGGAGTTTTGAAACTGGCTCTAGTATTAAGGAACATGCATTACGCAGTTCACTGAATACGTACTGCAGGTCGGTGTGTCCGGTAATCGTTTGGTGAAGTTTAGTGCATAAGCGTAGCGAACAGGCGAGACTAAATTGGAGAATAGAAATGATTGGCACGATAGACGCGCAGGTGGTCAGGGAAGCTCAGGCGGGGCGGGATCGGATTCTGGCGGAATTGGGGAAGGTCATCATTGGGCAGCAGGATTTGGTGGATCAGGTATTGATCTGCCTGTTCGCGGGCGGGCATTTGCTGATGGTGGGTGTCCCGGGGCTGGCCAAGACGTTGCTGGTGAGCACGTTGTCGAAGATTCTGAAGGTGTCGTTCAAGCGGATCCAGTTCACGCCGGACATGATGCCCTCGGACATCACGGGCACGGAGGTGCTCGAAACGGACCAGACGACGGGTCGCAAGCAGTTCATATTCATGCGCGGGCCGGTGTTCACGAACCTGCTGCTGGCCGACGAGATCAACCGCACGCCGCCGAAGACGCAGGCGGCGCTGCTGGAGGCGATGC
>CAZANS010000159.1:0-5748 GCA_964486565.1 uncultured Victivallales bacterium | reverse complement strand
TTCTCCCTTACGGTGAGCTTCCTGAAGATCGAGGGCTCCTGCGCCAGATAGCCCATGCCTCTTCTTGCCCTCTTGTACATTGGGATGTGCGACACGTCCTCGCCCTCGAAGAATATTTTTCCCGAGTCCGGGCGGATCAAGCCCATGATCATATAGAAACTGGTCGTCTTGCCCGCCCCGTTCGGCCCCAGAAGACCGACCACCTCGCCACGCGAGACATTCATGGAGACACCGTTCACAACCCTTTTGCCGTGATAGGCCTTGACAAGTTCTTTTGCATCAAGAAGAGTATCTTTTTCGGGACTGCTCATTTCCAGCCTTTCATTTTTTGTTCGGGTTAGATCTGATCCGAAGCTCTGTGGACCCCTCTACATTGAGCCTCTCCGAGTCAGTCCAGAACTGAATCAGCCTGCCGCGGATAAGATCACTGCCACGCCGGAGCTCAGGGTTCTCGGTCAGCGTTATCTTGCCGGACTTGACATCATACACCGCCTTCCCAGCAAGGGCCTTCTGCTCACCGTCGTTGCTCTCGGCCTCGTCGAGCTTACGGATGATGACGACGTTCGTCAGGCAGATTATGTCCTTGACGCTCCTGTTGGTATTTTCCTCGCTCACCTCACCTTCGCCCTCGAAGTTGATGATCATCTTGTGGCAGAAAATCTGCATGTCGGCATCGTCCACCTGTACGTTGCCGGTGAAGACCGCGACGTTCTTGGAGATGTCCAAGTCCATAGTGTCCGCCTTGACCACCGTCGGGATCTCGGGGTTCCTCTTGGACGCCCTGGCGTTCGACATGAAGAGCTGGGCGTTGCCGCTGAGGGGAATAAATAAACATAGGCAAACCGCGAGAAGCAGCTTTGCCGGTGAGGCACTGGAATCATGTATTTTCATTTCGGGTCTTTATCCTTGTCTTTGTCTGTGGTTTGGGAGCTGTCTTTCCGTAGATTCTGAATGAACTTCCCCAACTCGTCCTGATCCTCGGCTGCGGGATCCTTTGCCGTGGTCGGCTTCAAGGTCAACGCACCGCCTTTGCCTGTCTTCTTGCGCGACTCCCTCGCCTGCTTGGTGGATGAAAGATCCCCCTTGATAGTAACCACTACATGGCTCCTGACATGCAGGGTCTTCTTCTCGACATCTATATCGAAACCTACACCGTCAACATCAATTTCGTCGGATTCGTAGGTTATCTTTTCGCCGCCGGCGACGGAGTTCTTGGATTGGTCGAATACCGCGACCGGGGTTTTGACCATGCCGCGTATGTCTTGGATCGAGTCACCAAGCCATAGAACCCTCACCCCCCTCATCTCGAACCTTACGCCTACGGGCCTTGCCTCCTCGCTGGTCAGCACGATAAGCGGGATATCCCTGCCCTCCTGATAAATAGGCACCCTTATGCCGCTGGCCTTGATCTGCGCCCCGAGATCCTCGGCGGTCTTCTGCGCCAGAAGGGCTGAGGAAAGGCATAACGCCATGGCTATACAGAATATTTTCATCCTAGATATTTTTCCGTGACCTGGTTCCACTTGTTTTGCTCCTTGAGGAGGATTTCGATAATTTCCCTGACCGCCCCGTGCCCACCCTTGCATGTGGTGCGAATGTCGCAGAACTCGTCCATGTACTCCGGCGCGTCAGCCACGGTGGCGGCTATGCCGGCAAGCTTCATCGGGGGTATGTCAACAATGTCGTCTCCCATGTAGAGGCATTCCATCGGATTGAGCGACTGCTCATGCAGCATCCTCTCGAAGGCTTCCTTCTTGTCCTTCTCCCCCTCATAGATGAATGAGAGCCCCAGCTCCCCGGCCCGCTGGCGGTTGGCGCTCGAGGATCTCCCCGAGATAATTCCGACCTTGAACCCCGCCCTTATCGCGAGCTTGATCCCGTGCCCGTCACGGGCATGGAAAAACTTTATCTCGTTCTCCGACCCGTCGTAGCCGAAGCGCCCGTCGGTGAGAACCCCGTCAACATCCAGGATTATCGCGCTTATCCTCTTTATTGCGAATTTCGCAGAAATGTCCATGGAGCGCCTCCTTTTATATGCAGACCGCTGCGACTATTTCCTCTGCGAGGGCGAAATCCACAGAGTTGGGTCCGTCGGAGAGAGCCTTGTCGGGCTCTGGGTGGACCTCCAGGAAGAGGGCGTCTATTCCGACTGCGGCGGCGGCGATGGCAAGGGGCTTGACGAACTGCCTCTGCCCCCCCGAGGCATTCCCGAGCCCGCCGGGGAGCTGCACGGAATGCGTGGCGTCGAAGACCACCGGGACACCGAGATCGCGCATTATCACGAGCGAGCGCATGTCCACGACCAGATTGTGGTAGCCGAACGTTGTGCCTCTCTCGGTGAGCAGGATCCTATCGCAGCCTGCGCCCCGGACCTTCTCGACCGGGCCCTTCATGTCCTCAGGCGCCATGAACTGGCCCTTCTTGATGTTCACGGCCGCGCCGCTTTTTCCTGCGGCGACAAGCAGGTCGGTCTGCCTGCAGAGGAATGCGGGGATCTGGATGATGTCGGCGACGGCGGCCACATCCGGTATCTGGCTTGTCTCGTGCACATCCGTCAGCACAGGGACATTATATGCCTGCTTCACCTTTGAGAGTATCTCGAGTCCCTCTTCAGGCCCAGGTCCCCTGGATGAGCTGGCGGAGGAGCGGTTGGCCTTGTCGAAGGAGGCCTTGAAAACATAGGGCAGATTGAACCGGGAGGCAATGGCCTGCATCTTCTCGGCCACTTTAAGGCACAGCCCGAGGCTCTCGGCCACGCAAGGGCCGGCGATCAGAGCCATTCTTCCGCCGATTTCCAAATGTTCTGTGATATGAAATCTATTCACGATAAGCAGCACACGTTAAAAAGTTCACCGGCGCGGCTTGATAAGGATTTGCCAGACTGCACGCCACAAAAAAAGTTGTAATCCTGATGCCGGCTTTCAACCCAGAAAAGCCTGTCTCAGCCACCCGGTTTCAAGATAACCAAAGATTAATATATCCCCTTTCAGGCCTTTTGCCTGCCAATTTACATCTTTTTTAGCGTTTTTCTAACGGCCTCGAGATCCTCGGGCGTGTCAACGCCCAAGGTGTGCTCTTCGGTGATGAGCACGTGTATCGGGATTCCCGCCTCGAGGGCACGGAGCTGCTCGAGCTTCTCGCATCTCTCCAACGGGGACTCGGGAAGCGAGACCAACTTTTCCAAAGTTTCCCTGCGGTATGCGTATATTCCCCAGTGGAGCAATGTGCCGCAATCCGTCCCCCCGATCCGGAGGAAGGGTGCCGGGGCACGGGTGAAATAAAGTGCCCGGGAGGACTCGGCGGCAAGGACAACCTTGACCCTGTTCGGGTCGTCCTGGATATGTTCTCTGGGCATCTTGACGGCCACTGTCGCCATCTCGCAGTCAGGATTGTCCAGCATGAGAGAAACAAGCTTGTCTATCACCGATGCGGGCAGCAGCGGCTCGTCCCCCTGGAGGTTCACGACGATGTCCGACGGGGCGGGTGCCGGCAGCACGACCCGTGCCGCCTCGCAGATCCTGTCGGTGCCGGAGGGATGATCTTTGGATGTCATGACATATCTGCCGCCGAACGCACGGACAGCCTCCGCGATCCTGTCGTCGTCAGTGGCGACCCATACATCGTCAGCCGCCGACGCGGACGCCTTCTCGTGCACCCATTGTATTATCGGTTTGCCCTCAAGGTCGCAAAGGAGCTTGCCGGGTAAACGCGTGCTGTCGAAACGCGCCGGTATGAAAACGCTGACACGTGGCTTACTCGACATTCTGCACCTGCTCCCTTATCTTCTCCAGCTCGGTCTTGAACTCGACCACCAGAGGCGATATCTTCACATCCGGAGCCTTGTTGCCGATGGTGTTTATCTCCCTTTGCATCTCCTGCACGAGGAATTCAAGGGCTCTGCCCACCGGCTCGTCGCGACCGATAAGATCAACGAACTGGTCAAAATGGCTCTTAAGTCTCGTTGTCTCCTCCGACACGTCGAACCTGTCTGCAAATATCACTGTCTCCTTGAGTATCCTCTCGTCCTCGGCAGAATGCCCCATCCCAAGGTGCGCGAGATTGTCCCTTATCCTCCGCATCTGGTTCTCAGGCAGTTTTTTTGCTGCCGGCTCGATCTTTCCAGCGATGGAGGCAAGCGCCGCAAGCCTGCCCTTTATGTCACTGAGAGTGGCCTTGCCCTCAGCCTGCCGCATTCTCATCATCTGCCCGAGAGCCTTGTTCAGAGCGCCAAGAAGCAGCTTCTCCCCAACAAGCTCCTCTATCGGGACATCCTGAAGAACCCCGGGCAGGCCGAGGATGGTGTCTATACTTGGCTGGGAAGGCAGCTTCAGGTCCTTGCGAAGTTTCTCGATCTTTTTGACGTAGGCTTCTGCCACGCCAGAGTTTATCCTGACGTTCCGGGCCATTACCGACTCAGGAGACACAAGCTCGACCTTGAGGTTCACGGCACCTCTGGTTATAACGGACGCGACCGTCTTCCTCACCAGATTCTCGAATGACCCCAGCTCCTTCGGCAGCGCCATTCTTATCTCAAGCTGCTTCTTGTTGTAGGAGCTGATCTCGACACGCAAGAAAACGCCGTTTTTGGCGGAGATCTCCGCGCGGCCGAAGGCCGTCATGCTTTTCATTCGGGCTGGTCCTGGGTTGAAGGCCTCGGAGGTGCGGGAGCAGCCGGACGAGGCGCAGGCTTGTCGTCATCCAAAGAACGGAAATGCTTCAGGATAGTCCTGTTGGGGAACCAGTCTATCAGATCCCTGCGGCCAAAGCCGACAACCATAAGAACCTTGTCGTCCTCCTCAGGCAGCCTCCAGTATATGACCGTCTGGGTCGTGTCCTGCTTGCTCCCGCTCCTGCCGCCGCCACGGGAGTAGATCGTGTCGCTGGCCAGGACAGGCTCGGTGAACCTGATCTGATGTATAGACCGCTCAGAAAGCTCAGGGTTGTCCTCAACCGCATACTCCCGGGCACGCCGGATGGCCGTGTAAGTATGGTTGGAGCAACCCAAACAAAAAAGCAACATCAATACGCAAATATTTCTCATGCCATGAATCCTTATTGTCTCCAATTTAAGCAACAAACACCAAATGTACACCGGAAACCGTGTCTTTCAAGCCACAGATATCCAGTAACCCGAGTCTGGATTCACAGCCAGATCCGCTGGCTGGTTCGGCTCCCGTATCATTGATGACTAACTATTGGGTTTCTTGCCTCGACCCGAAGACGCCACTCTCCGTTCTTTTGGAAGAGAATGTATTCTCCGACAAGCCTATCGTCGTCAGCAAACTCTATTCTCTTACGTGTAAGCAAAGCCTCCATCAAACAGGCTGATAGCGGGTCACTTGCCGTCAGTTGCCGGATGCTGGTCACAAATTGGTCGTTACCATTGGCTGAATCGAAGACGACGGCGTTCCACACAGTGAAAGCGAGCTTCAAAATCTGCTCAATATCTTCCTTTGCCGCCTCAGAGCCTTGAAGCTCAATAAGCGGCCAAGTGAGCTCGAGGAAGGTCTCGGATATCTTCCTATCACTCAATTGCGTCTTCTTCCTCCTTATTACTTCATTTCCTCTTTGTGAATCTATCCCCGTTTTGCAAAGTTTGCAAATCCAATGACAAAAATTTTGCAGTAGAGCCAGTTTCAAAACTCCCCGTGGCTGCGCGGCCGGCCATTTTGGATGCGAGCCCACGCCGATGTGGGAGCGGGCATACCTGCCTAGTCTGTCCCGACCGCGGCGGCGTGGCATTCGCGC
>CAZANS010000158.1:4886-5791 GCA_964486565.1 uncultured Victivallales bacterium | reverse complement strand
AAACGGATTCCCCGCCAGAACATGAGGTCGTTCTGCGGGAAACCGACAGGCATCCCATCGGTCGAAGGGGCTGGCAGAAGCGGCGTTCTTGAGCGTGCGCGGGCACCAACCGATGATGCCGAGATTGCGGCTGCGGCGCGCGCGCCCGGATCCGAATCCCGGAAAGGACGCCGCGTGGTTGTGGTGATCCAAGCCCGCATGGGCAGCACACGTTTGCCTGGGAAGATTCTGCGCCTGTTGGTGGGGCGGGCCATGCTGGCGCGGGTGGTTATCCGCGTCAGGGCTGCTCGTTTGCCCCACGCCATTGTGATCGCCACAACGACGCTACCGGAGGATGCTGCTGTCGAGCAACTGGCGCGGGAACTCGGTGTTGCGTCTTTCCGGGGCGACGCCGATGACGTGCTTGACCGCTACTACCAGGCGGCCCTGGCCCATGGCGCCGACATCGTTGTAAGGGTAACAGGGGACTGTCCGGTCCTTGATCCGGGCGAGTTGGATCGGGTTGTGGGTCGGTATATCGTCTCTCCTGATCTCGACTGGGTCGGATCGGGTCACACGTATCCCGAAGGTTACGGCGTGGAAGTTCTCGGCATGGATGTTTTGGCCAGAGCGTGGCGTGAAGCGACCGTGCGGTCTGAGCGGGAACACGTCACGACTTACATCTGGCGGAACCCACGCATGTTCAAGACCACCCGCATGGAACTGCGTGCCGATCTTTCCCATTTCCGACTCACGGTCGATAACGAAGCGGACTTGACAGTCCTCAGTCGCGTCATCGAGGCCCTCGAACCTGCCGATCCTTTCTTTGGCGTATATGTCGCCACGGACTTTCTTGCAAAGCACCCCGAAATCGCGGCCTTCAACTCCAGCGTGCGAAGGCAGCAGGAGTACTGGAAGCAGGTTGC
>CAZANS010000158.1:0-4876 GCA_964486565.1 uncultured Victivallales bacterium | reverse complement strand
GGTTGCGGAAGAGAGAGGACGTTGCTGACGTGAGGAGGAACGTGCGCATCGCTATTTCGGTCCGCCAAGGCAAGACTGCTTGATCCGGGATCACATGGGGCGAAACGTCAAAGTGCTTTTCAAAGTCTTAGGCGGTCCGTCCGTTGGCATGGGCCACGTGGTACGCTCTCTGGAACTCGCGCGGGCCTTGGGCGATCGGGGCTTCCACGTCGACGCGTTCCTCTGTAATGCGGATGACGCATGCGAGAAACACATTACGGCGACCGGCTTTCGATTCATCCCTTCGGCGTGGGATGGAGCCGCTCCGGACGCGGCGACGCTGGAACGGCTCACGGAGGAGGATCCGGACATCATAGTGCTCGACCACGATGGGGATTTCTCCGAGTTCTCGAAGGCCGTGAAGTGCGCCCTTCCGGTGGTCTTTCTCGTGGCTCTCGATAATTCCGCAATGAAAGACGAGAACCTTGACATGGTTGTGAATCTCCTAAACCATAATCCGGTGGTCAAGTCGCCTATGTCGGCCCGGGTGCGGTACTACGAGGGCGTTGAATATGCCATTCTGCGGCCGGACTTTGTGGAGTTTGCCGCGGCGAGGCGTCGGATACACAGAGACGTCCGCGACGTACTGGTCACATTCGGCGGCGGGGACCCCCGGCGGCACACGCTTCTTGTGCTGCGGGCTCTAGGAGCGTTAGCTGACCCGAAAGTTGTGCTTCACGTCGTGGTGGGCGCGAGTTTCCGCCATGCGGCCGAAGTGGAGGAGGCGGCGGGGAAGGCGCGGGCGCGGGTGGAAATCTTGCGTGACGCGATGGAGATGGCGGACCTGATGTTTCGTTGTGACATTGGCTTCACCGGAGGCGGGACGACAATGATGGAAATGGCCGCCGTCGGCACTCCCAACATCGTGTTGCCGCAGACGCGGAAAGAATCGAGCTTTGCCAGGGTGTTCGAAGCGAATGGCGCGGCGGCTCGTCTTGGGGTGGGGAAACACCTCTCGGCCGATGCCGTTGTTGGCGCGTTTGAGGAATTGAGCCGCGACGTCGAGGGGCGCTGCCGCATGAGTCGCGCAGGACGGCGGATGGTAGACGGCAGAGGACGGGATCGCGTGGCGGATCTGATCCTTGCCGATTTTCAGCGCCAGCGAGGTGATCATGGCTGAAAGTGTTCTGGTTGTCGGCGCAGGGGCCGTGCAACAGCCCGGGATTTGCCGAGCCCGGGAAATGGGGTATCGGGTGGTGGCCACGGACGGGAATCCCGACGCGCCTGGTCTGGCTCTGGCGGATGTGCCGGTTGTGCTGGACGTGAAGGACGTGGACGGCACGATCGACTTGGCCAAGCGGCATCGGGTGGTGGGCGTGTTCTGTGTGGCCATTGAAGTCGCCGTGCGGACGGTCGCGGCGGTCGCCCACGCGCTGGGATTGCCCGGCCTGACGCCGGAAGCCGCGCGAAATGCGATCGACAAACAGCGTATGAGGGAAGCTTGGAGCGCTGGCGGTCTTCCCTCGCCAGTCTCCGTGCCGTGCGTTTCTCTGGAGGAAGCGGCCCTGGCGGCAAGGCGTCTCGGCTTGCCGGTGGTCGTCAAGCCGGCGGACAGCGCGGGCAGCAGGGGCGTGAGCAAAGTCGAGGCACGTTCGGATCTGCCGATTGCCTACGAAGCGGCGCGTCGCTGCACCGCCAGCGGGACGGTGTTGGTGGAGGAGTTCATGGAAGGTGTCGAGATGAGCGTTGAGGGGTTCGCCTTCAGGGGCGGTTTCCACGCGCTGGCGTTTTCCGACAAGGTTCGGACGCCGCCTCCCTATCTTCTGGATACCACAGTGCTTTTCCCATCCACGCAGCCTCCGGCCATTCAACACCGGGCCGCGGAGATCGTGGCGGCGGGCGTGAAGGCCTTGGGCATCGACATGGCCCCCGTGCACGCGGAAGTCATGGTCACGCCGGAAGGGCCCCAACTCGTGGAACTGGCCGCCCGGGGCCCGGGATTCAAGGTATTTACGGAGATAATCCCGTGGGTGTGCGGCGTGGACACAGTCAGGGAGTTGATCCGGATGTCGGTCGGCGAAACGCCGGACCTCATAGTGGGGCGCTCGCGAGGGGCAGTGCTCCGGTTCCCGGAGGCGCACACGGGCACCGTGGAAGCCGTGACTGGCGTGGAAGAAGCCATGAAGGTGCCGGGCGTCAGGGACGCAGAGGTTTACGCGAAACCCGGCGACTGGGTCCGACCGCTGACTTCCGGATCGGACCGTATCGGACACATCATCGCTCTGGCGGACAGCCGCGAAGCCGCTGAAGCGGCTGTGACGGAGGCGGAAAGGCGCATTCGGGTCCGAGTGCGGCCCGCACGCAACGGTCTGTTCGCCGCCGGTGGAGCCACGGAACGGGAACGCTCCCATGAATGAGGCGGACAAAGCCGAGATCATCACCCGCTACAAACTCCGGCTGCAGGAATTCGGGGCGGATATTCGCTCCCTGGCATCGGGCACACCGGAGCACCGCATCATCCGTTTCGGGGTCCTCGCCGGAATCGGCGACATGGACGGATGTTCGATCCTGGACGTGGGATGCGGGCATGCCGACTTCTATGCCTACCTGAAGCAGCAGGGCGTACACGTGGAGTACACCGGCTACGACATCTGCCCGGAGTTCATCGAGATGGCGTCAGCGAAATATGCCGATGCCCGTTTCGAACTGCGTGACATCCAGGTCGATGGCATTCCACGCGCGTTCGACTTCGTGGTCTCGTCTCAGACTTTCAACAACCGCCTGCAGCACGAAGACAACCTGGCCCTGATGAAGGACGTTCTGAGCTGCTGCTACGACGCCAGTCGGAAGGGCGTAGCTGTGGACATGCTGACTTCGTACGTCGATTTTCGGGAGCCGCATCTGTATTACTACTCGCCCGAGGAGGTCTTCGTGTTCTGCAAACACCATCTGACCAAGCGAGTGACTCTGCGCCACGACTATCCGCTTTTCGAGTTTGCGGTTTACCTTTACCGGGATTTTGCCGGCTGGCGGGCGGCGTCGACCAGCACGTGAAACGGCGACCGATGGAAAAGCTCCTGCATGTTGCACTGACCTTTGACGCCGATCCGGATGCCTTTGACCCCAGCTTGGAGAAAGGACCGAAAAGCGGACTCACGTGGCGGGGCGTAGACGAGGGGATCCCCCGAATCCGGGACCTGTTGAGTCGATACGCCGACTCCGGAGGAGTGACGCCGCGGGTCACGTGGTTTGTCCGGGTGGACTCGCAGATCGGGCATGAGTGCGGACATGCGGCTTTTCTGTTCCGGCGTTTCGCCGAAACGTGGGCATCCTGCGCGGCAGGAGGCGACATGATCGGCTGGCATCCTCATCTTTGCGGTCTGGCCGACGGCCAACGGCGAAGGGAGTTGGACCCTTCGCATCTGCGTTGCGTACTTCGGGAGTCATGGACGGACATGAGGGCCTTCGGGTTCGTTCCTGACGTGTCCCGCATGGGAGAAGGATTCTGTTCGAGCGCGGTAATGGGAGTGCTGGAAGAACTGGGCGTAACATGCGACTCGACGGCCATGCCGGGCCGCGTGCGCAAGGACTCACAACGCTCGCTGGATTGGTACGGGACCCCGCAGGAGCCTTATTACCCGTCGCGGAACGATTACCGTGTGCCCGGACCGGATGCGTTGGGCGTGCTGGAAGTGCCAATGTCCATGGTTCCGGTGCGTGCGGAGTACGACCGGGAGCCGCTGCGGCGATACATCGATCTGTCGTTTCACCATGCTTCGCTCCGCGACGGTCTGAAGGCCTTCCTCGCGAGTGCGCCGCTACTGGTGGCCGTGAACCATCCCAGCACCGTTCTGCCGAATCCCAACGGCCAGCGGCACGGGCTGCTTTCGTTCGACCTTGGTGAGTTCCGAAGAAACTTGGAGTTTGTGCTGCAGGAGTGCGAACGCCTGAAACGGCCCTTCCGATTCGTGACCTTGCGCGAATGCATCGCGTTGTTCGGCCGGCAGGAGAAGGATTCATGACGCCGGACACGACGCAGATCATGCGCGCATCGTTGGAGGAACGCCTCGCGGCCTACCTCGGCCGACGGCATGGGTTGCTGTCGTTCGACATCGGCGAGTTCAGGAAGAACTTGCAGTCTGTTCTGCAGGAATGCGAAAGGATGGGGAGGGTGTTTTCTCGGACAGTTGGCGAGTGTCGGGTACTGTGGGGTTCCGAATGGGCGAACCGTTTGGCCGGAACGAGGCAAGCCGACGTTGCTCGCCAACGCCGACGCGGAAGGAAGCGGAACCATGGGTGACACTCCCGTCAGAAAATGCGCCGAGTGGAAAGCCAAGACCTGCGACGTCTGTGGCAACGCGGAGCTTCTCGCCTTGGGAACGCGTCGGCATCTCGTCCAGACCCGAAGCCGAGTCGCTTTTGAGATGATCATGCATGACGCGGTTTGCTCCAAATGCGGATTCGTGCTCGCCTCGAAAGTGCCGCCGGACAAGTTCATGTTCGACTACTACAGTGCGTCGTACGACATGGGCGCCCTGTATGTCGCGACAGCGGCCCGAGACTACGACGTCGAGTACAGGCTGGCGATGCTTGCGCGGCATGTCCCGCAAGGCGGGAGGATCCTGGAGGTGGGTGCGGGAAGCGGTGAGTTCCTGGTGGATCTGCGCCGCCAAGGGTACATGGCGGACGGCTTCGATCCCATACTGGTCCAGGCGAACGGGTCGGCGAGGAGGGGGTTCGTTGGGCAGAAGTCGGGGCTTCGCGATGCCGGATTCGACACGGGGTACGATTGCGTGGTAAGCTACTACGTGTTGGAGCACGTGACCGCAGCCCGGAACTGGTTAAGCTGAAGTTCCAGGCCCTGCGACGTGCACTCTCTGCGCACAACGCATTGACA
>CAZANS010000157.1:0-5815 GCA_964486565.1 uncultured Victivallales bacterium | reverse complement strand
TTTCCTGAGTCTCTCCACCTCGTTTTTTACATCCATGGGGCTTTTCGAGCTCAGCCTCTCAAGCTCCTCGACCTTCTGAGCCAGTTCAAGGACGGGCTTTTCAAATTCTAGTACTATCTTTCTGCTCATTTATTCTTTGCCGTTTCCCTAGTCCAGAGTGCGTCCTAGTCAAGTATTTCAACTTCCGTGTTGTACGGCAGAATGGAGTAAAGCTCGGCAACGTCGCCGTTCGTCAGCCTTATGCATCCGTTGCTTGCCTGAGTGCCGATTGTGTCCGGCTCCCAGGTGCCGTGTATCCCATATCCCCTCAAATTGGTGTCTGTGTCTCCGACGGGCTGCAATGCCATCCATCTGGTGCCAAGCACATTCTCCTCGGAACCGTAAGGTATGGCGCGGCCCTCGTTGTACCATACGGGCTCCCTCTGTTTGTTGCTTATAACAAACATGCCTGACGGTGTCCTGCCCTGTCTGCCGATTCCAACAGGATAGATCTTGAAAAGCAAGCCGCCGTCGTACAGATAAAGCCTGAACAGGCTCTTCTTCACCACCACTGACCACTGGCCGGTATAGATGTAGAGCGTCTTGCCGGGGAAGATAACCGGGTTTGTCGGGTCGAGGGAATTGCTCTTCTGTATTGACTCTACAGTAGTTTTGAAGCGTTTTGCTATCCTGATGAGGTTGTCGCCCTCCTGGATGGTATACAGCTTCTTGTTGGGCGCCGGTATGTCGCTGGTATATATCACGGTGTTTGCCTTGCCGAGAATCTCTGCCGCCTGCTCCCATACTGGATGCCCCTCCTCAAGTTGCGAAACGATCACTTTCTCCGCGCTCTCCTTGGCGGCGACGAGCTCGTCTTTCTGAAATGCCTGTAGCGCGGCGGCGAGGTTTTCTCTGGCCTCCGACAAAACTTGTGGCGGCACAGCCTGCTGCTGGGACTTCAGAGCCGCAGCAGACTCGTCAGCCTTTCTGTCGTCTCTGGCAACAACTGCCCCATCTCCGGAATCCACAGCCACCTGATCCGGAGCGGAGGCACCAGATTCGGGATCATGACCGAAACGGCTGTATAACCATATGACCACCAGTATAAGGGAGCACAGCAACACAAAAACCGCTATGCGGCTCCTGCCGCCAGTAGGGCGTCTTGAGGGCACGCCCGATACCCCGCCACCACGGAAGAGGTTGGAATAGTCAGCCATTCATTCTCCATACATGTGTTCAAAAAGGCAAAAGTCTGCCATCAGCCTGCCAAGAGGGGGAATATACACCCCTCAACGATTATTTCCATGAGAGATGAGGAAATAATGGCTCTTTCGCGTTTTTTGTGCTACACCGGCTTGAGTCAATCCTCAAATCCCTTTGGGGTGCCTAGGATCTCATGGCTGAGTATGGCGAATCTCCTGCTTTTGAGGAGATCTCTTGCGAAATCCGATCTGCATCTGACAGCGACACCGGGAGGATCCTGGTCCTTTGCCTCCCTGGTCGGCAGCAGAGCCGGCGGCTGGGGAGGACTGTCTGGCGGAAGATCAAAGGCATCATCGCAGTCATGCTCGGGATCCTCTATCAGTGATTGTTTTTGTATTTTTCTGGGGTTGCTCCGGAGGGTGCTGGTTTTCCGCTGTGCCGGGCCGGAGCCCGTGCGCACCTCGACACCGGATTGGGTAAGCTCGCGCAGAAAATCCGCCAGCGTACCCGGCGTACTGCTCCCTTCGGAACCTTTCGCGGCCTTGTTGGCAGCTCCTATCGCCTTGGCGGCAAAGGACACCAGCATGATCACCGCGAAGATTATGATTGCAATCAGGTCTTCCATTGTCAGTGCTGAACGCCCTTGTCGCCTTCAGGCAGTGCTATTGACTTCCTCATGTCTGTGTCGGCGATGATGTTTCTGAGCTTGTAGTACTCCATGATTGGCAGGGCACCTTTCTCCAATGCCTCGGCGATGGCCGTCGGGATCATGCACTCGGCCTCAACGAGCTTGGCCTCCATCTCCCTGACCTTGGCCCTCATCTCCTGCTCGCGAGCGATCGCCATGGCCCTCTTCTCCTCGGCCTTGGCCTGCGCGATGTTCTTGTCCGCGTTCGCCTGGTCCATCTGGAGCTGCGCACCGATGTTCTTGCCGATGTCAACGTCAGCTATATCTATCGAGAGTATCTCATAGGCTGTTCCAGAATCCAGGCCCTTTCCAAGAACCACCTTCGAGATTGAGTCCGGGTTCTCGAGCACGGCCTTGTGGGTCATTGCCGATCCGATGGTCGTGACAATCCCCTCGCCTACCCTTGCCAAAATCGTCTCCTCACCCGCACCGCCGACAAGACGGTCTATATTTGCCCTGACAGTCACCCTGGCTATCGCCTTGACCTGTATGCCGTCCTTCGCCACGGCGGCGACAAGGGGGGTGTCGATCACTTTGGGTATGACGCTCATCTTGACTGCCTCCAGCACATCCCTGCCGGCAAGGTCAATAGCCGTCGCACGCTGCAAGGTCAGCGGGATATTCGCCTTGTCCGCGGCGACCAGGGCATTGACCACCCTGATGACGTTCCCCTTGGCCAGGTAGTGTGCCTCAAGGGCATCGGACTGGATGTCCAGCCCAGCCTTCTTCGACTGTATCATCGCCATCAGTATCACCTTGGGCGGAACCCTTCTGAGGCACATCCCAATAAGCGAGAAGATACTGATCTTGACACCGGAGAAGATTGCCGCGATCCAGTAGGGGATCGGGATCACCGTGGAAAAGACTATCATGAAGAAGATAGCCGCCACAACAAGAACAACAATTATGCCAGTGGCCATAGTTTACTCCTTAAAATATTATGTTGTATCCTTAGATATCACAGGTTCAAGCTGGTTTCTTCATGGACTGAAAAGCTTTGGCCACCGCCAGCGGCACCTTTGCCTCGGAAGCAACCAGTTTCGCGCGCATCTCGCTGATGTTCGCCTTCATCTCCTGCTCGAGGGCGACGGCCATCGCACGCCTCTCCTCGGCCTTGGCCTGCGCTATGTTCTTGTCCGCGTCGGCCTGGTCCATCTGGAGCTGCGCGCCGATGTTCTTGCCAACATCAACGTCGGCTATGTCTATCGAGAGTATCTCGTATGCCGTCCCTGAGTCAAGCCCCTTCCCTAGCACCACCTTCGAGATGGAGTCCGGGTTCTCGAGCACCGACTTGTGTGTCTGCGCCGAGCCGATGGTGGTTACTATCCCCTCCCCTACACGGGCAAGTATAGTCTCCTGCCCTGCGCCACCAACCAAACGGTCTATGTTGGTCCTGACCGTGACTCTGGCAATGGCCTTCACCTGTATGCCGTCCTTCGCGATCGCAGTCACCAGAGGAGTCTCGATAACCTTGGGGATGACGCTCATCTTGACGGCATCCAGCACGTCCCTGCCGGCGAGGTCAATGGCAGTGGCACGCTGAAAGGTCAGCGGAATGTTCGCCTTGTCCGCGGCAATCAGCGCGTTCACCACCCTGTACACGTTCCCCCCGGCAAGGTAGTGCGCCTCGATGGCATCAGACTGGATGTCCAGGCCAGCCTTCTTCGACTGGATCATGGCAAGCAGCACTATCTGCGGCGGGACACGGCGCAACCTCATGCCTATAAGAGAGAAAAAACTTATCTTCACTCCCGAGAAAATCGCGGATATCCAGATCTGAACAGGAATAACCGCCGAGAATATGATTCCCAGAAAGACAATAGCAACCACCACCACCACGATTATCAGTTGACCAGGCATAAGCCCACCTCCATGAATTGATATTTTTAACTCAAATGCTTTGTACGTCTCGATGCATCTGGCTCAGTTCCCTCACTTTTCCGCCAGTCATACTTTTTCCACGACGATCCTCATTCCGTCAGCCGCGATCACCTTCACACTCTCGCCTTTGTTGATGAACTCTCCCTCTGCGACGACATCCAAACGCTTGCCATCTATGATCACCAGCCCGGCAGGCCTGAGCGTCGTGTGCACCAGCCCCTCCTTGCCTACCAACCCCTGATCCGGCTTGCTGTGAGAGGAGTACCCCTTGGAGTTGTCCTGCGAAAGCTCCAATGTGATCCTCCTGAACAACGCAGACTTGGGCAGAACGTAGATTGAAAGCAGAACTATCCCCACCGTGGCCATCACCAGGGATATGCCGACAGTGTTGATTGCAAGCTCTATCCTGCTCCAGCCAAACGCCAGCAGCATGGATGCGATGATCGCGATGATCCCCGATATGCCGGCGATGCCGAATCCAGGGATGACGAATATCTCAAGCGCAATCAACAATATCCCGACGAAGAAAATGACTGCGGGGATCCAGTCCGAGTTGCCCACGCCGGCATGCCCGATGAAGAAAAGCACCATCGCCGTGATGCCTATGCTGCCAGGAAGCCCGAACCCCGGAGTACGGGCCTCGATGTACAGACCTATCACCCCAAGCACTATCAGCAGCCCTGAAAGAAAGGGATGCGAAAGAAGGTATATCAGGTACTGAGTGGGGCTCTTGTCCATGACGACAATCTGGCAGTCGCCAAGGCCGATGAGCTCTTTTATGTCTTCTTTTGAGCGGCATAGATAATCAACCACCCCGAGTTCCTTGGCTTCCATGGCCGAGAGGGTCAAGGGCGACACTTTGGAGTGCTCGATGCCGTCCTCGGCCTTTGTCAGCTTCTGGTGGGGATCGGCCATTGCGCGGACCACATTCACAGGCCTGTTGTTCTTCTCGGCGAGAACTTGCAGCACCTTGAAGTAGCTGGTCAGGAACTTTCTGTCGGCGAGCTTCTTTTCCTCGGGCGTGAGGGTGTCCGGCTGGCGCGAATCCTTAAGCTCGTCAATCAATTGCTTGATCTGGTCCATCTTCTCCCGGAATTTCCTGTCGGACCGGTCCTCCGGCGCGGGGGTTTTTTTCCCCTCTCCCTCCTTGCATCCCTCAACTTCCCCTAACTCCTCATCACCGGCATCGTCCTCAAGATCATCAGTTTCATCCCCACCCTTCATGCCAGCATCGTCCTTTGGCGGCGGCGAAGGCTCCGAACCCTCTTGATCCGTTACCGGGCGCATGCCCTTCTGCGTCATCTGCATCGGCATCGCATCACCGATAGTCCCGTGAGGATTGATCGCCACCCTGTCCGCGGCCAGCGCAACTATCATCCCGGCAGAAATACCCTGCGGGTTCACAAACGCCACCGTCGGAACCTTGGCCTTCAAAAGCAGCGACACATACTCGAGAGCCACATCTATACGCCCGCCAGGAGTGTCTATCTCGAATATCACCGCCGCCACATTCTTCTCCGCCGCCTCCTCAAGGACCTGCTTGAGAAAACGCAGCTCATGCACGGATATCTGCTGGAAGTCAGAGAACTGCGGCACGTAGTAGATTATCCTGCTGGCATCATTGGAGAACTCCAGAGGGGGCGGCGAGCAAGTCACACGCAAGGGAAAAAGTACACAGCAGGGCAACAGCAGAGCCAGAACGGCCACGGCAATCCCACGGGGAATAAAAGACCCCGCCTTGAACAAGCACTGATCCATAAGAGAAATCCCTTCGCAAATCCTGACCCAAAGTAGCCCTAAAACAAAATTGTTCAAGCCTTCAGTCACAAGGATCACAGGAAAATGCCATCCTCGATATCTGAACGCAATTAACTCTAACGCCCGAACTCTCCAAATCAAGACGTTTTTCGGAAACAAAAAGAATTAGTCCGAATAAATGCGCGGCACTCGAGCTTCATGTACCACATGCATTGATCGGGGTCTGGCTACCTTAATATTTGTTTTCGAGCCAATTTCAAAACTCCCCGTGGCCGCGCGGCTTGGCATTTTGGATGCGAGGCCACG
>CAZANS010000156.1:0-5859 GCA_964486565.1 uncultured Victivallales bacterium | reverse complement strand
TCGCATCCAAAATGGCAGGCCGCGCGGCCACGGGGAGTTTTGAAATTGGCTCTAAAGCGGCGCTTACACGCCGCACTCCAAAAGATGCTGCGCATCAAAAGCACTATTACTCCGTCCTTCTAATCTCTTCGTCCCTCTAATCTTTTAGATTGATTCCCGATCTTTTTCAGATGCCGTATTTTTGCCAGAAGCTGCTTTTCTTTGCATGGGCGGTGTCGAACTTGCCCCTGTATTGGGCGTGGCTTGGAAAGCCCTTCCAGTCTGTAATTCCAGCCTCGAGCGTCTCCAGTTTTTTCAAATATCGGACACCATAGATGTAGTATTTCGATATTGCACGTGCCATGATCGAGTCAAGCAGTTCACGGTATATCAAAGAAGATGCAAGCAGGCACCCGGCATCCTCGAAAGATTTGGACATGGGAAGCAAAGTGGAATAATGGTCGCCCTTCAACTGTTCCGCACGCTCCAGCAAGTATGACTCCGCTTCATCAATTTTGCCGAGCGAAAGAAGGAACTGGAGGTTGCTGTTGGATAAAAACTTATCCTTCAGGATCTCCCCGGTCTCGGATTCTATGACATCCTTCCTGCAGTGCTCTCCTAAAACCTCCAGAAGGGACTTGAGGGTGTCGGAGCTTCTATACCTCCTGAATATCCGCCACGCGGTCTCCTCCCGCTTTTCATTTTGCCCCAGCATGCTGTAGGCCTCAAGCAAAAGCTTGTCACGGTCGTCCGACATGTAGTCGTCTGACATGGAAAGCTTCTCGAGCCGTGACAAAGCCGATTCAGCGTCCCCCGCGTCAAGATATACACCGGCGGACTCGATGATCCCGGCCACGACAGAGTCATTCCCGTAAATCTCGAACGTGGTCCGCTCGAACAACTCCGCGTCTTTGAGCTGCTTTGCGAGGGATTGGATCATGTATAGCCAGTGGCTTTTGCGGTATTCATCTGTCTCGATGTCGGCCTTCTCGCGGAACCGGCGGATCAAGCTTCTCATCTCTGGCTCCGGCAGGAACTCGCCGGCACTGTCAATCAGCGCGTCCCGGACACCATATTTGTCTTCCATGTTAAGTTCGAACACCTGATCGGCGAGCCATGTTTTATCCTCGCAGCGGACGGCGTAGGAGACGAAAAGATCCTTGGCACCATACTTGAAAACCGAGCCGATCCCCCCGCCGGAGTCGTCACAACGGCCCAAGGTGCTTGCATCCGCCTCGTAAAACTTCATGAGCAGCTCCATCCCATCGCGTGGATCCTCGACCGCCGCGCCGATGTCCGCGAGGATTGCATCCAGCTTGAAGGCAAGCTCCCCGGAAAAACGATAGGGCACGAAGTTCGTGCCGCGCCTCAACCCGGACAACCTGGACTTCAAACGACGCAGGATGTCCTTAGGCGTGGAGGTCATCCTCTCAACCATCTCGCCAGCAAGCTCGTTGCGACTCGAAAGCTCAAGCAAGGCATCGGCCAAAGCCTCCGGGCCGCACTTCAGCAGTCTCTCCTTAATGGTGTCTTTCATTTCAACCCAAGATGAATTTAGCTTTCAATATCCTCAGCATTTCGAAAGTATTGCAATATCTTACACCAAATTCCTTGCAAACATTAGGGATCGGCACTTTTTTCCTGGCATCTTTGGCGCAAATCTCGTGAGTCACCAAGACATATTCTTCAGCTCTGGCATGAGCTATCAACCAGCCATCTGCGACCGATGCAAATTCTGCCTTTGCTTCAGGGAGAAACTGGGTGCTGGAACTAACCCATGAAACCATTGCTCTGTAATGATTTATCGTTTTTGAAATGTCAGTGGACAGGAAAAAGGCACTGTTGTTTCCGACCCATTCCTTCAGAAAATCCCTGCCCGCTCCATCATGTATCTCTTTCCCGATACGGTCAATACTGAAAACTGCTGCGTTCCCATTGGAAAATTCGAGGAAATTCCAGAACCCAGGGCAGATATCGGACGAATAGTAGCGACGGTTCGCTTCTATGAGGGCATTTGCGTCAAGTAGATATTTTGAGTTTGCGGTCATACAAGGTGACATTCAAGTTTTCTCGCGTATCGGTCGAAGGTGTCCGCACTCAAGCCGGTAAGCTGGCAGGCATCGCGATACGCCAGATGCCCCTCCTTTGCAGCTCTCAGCACGGAAAGACCAAAATGAACACCTATGCGGTTGTTCTGTGTTAAATAAAAGTCCCCACCGGACTTCTTGGATATTTTTCTTCTTCTCTCGTCCTCTTGATATTTGTTATAGAAAGAGAAGAATGCCGCCTCGGAAATCAGATGGAGATCGAGTACGCGTCGCGCGGCAACAATCGGACTAACCTTGAACTGTCTGGCCAAAGTCTGGAAGGGCTCATCAGAAATTTCGGCAGCAGGCCAGGAATCTCTGACTTCCTCTGCCGGAATCAGAAATTCAGCGGCGACCCTGTTGCAGAACTTCTCTACACTATTGTCAGACGGCAGCAAAGCATTAAAATTGAACACACCTGTTTTCCCAAGCCACAAATGTGCCAGTTCATGGGCCATGGTGAACATCTGTGCGCCTTTCGCGTCTGTACCATTGACAAAAATCAGCGGGGCATAGTCGTCGACCAGGACAAAGCCTCTGAATTCCTCTGTGTCAAGTTTGCGGTTTGTGCTGTTTCCTACCACTCCATTGATGACAATCATGATTCCGGCATCGTCAATTGCATCGCGCAGAGCGCGTAAAGCGTCTTCCCAAGTCCGTTGCTCTCCGGCCCAGCCGGGAGACAGGCGGAGAACATTGCGAATATCGCAAGCGACTCTTTTGGGATTGCCGGATAACGTGCAAGACCCTACGAAGTGCAGTTTTTCGCATCCCTCCTCGATTAGATAGTCTATCATCCAGTTTTGTCGCCTTTGCATCATCTGGACGGTTTCAAGAAGGTTTGGACTGGGACGATTGAAGGACACATCACTCACCGTCCTGAAATCGGGAATCGGGAGCCTGTCTTCGGGAGGCTCAGGGAGAAAAAAGTAACCCAGCGGGGTAAGCGTCTTTCTGGCCAGACTTTCCAGTTGCCTTAGCGTCGGAAACTCCTTGCCTTGCTCCCAAAGAGGATACTTCGGGAACTTCTTCTCCATCACCTCAATGGAAAGAGAAGAACGCTTCCGCGCCCATTCAAACATCTTTGGTTTTATTTCCACTCTGCTCATACCGGCAATATAATACAGATGAACGAACAGTCAATTCATTTCCTTGATGAAGAAGACATCCGGCCTGTGGAAATGGAGATACTTCGATGCCAATGAACGCTTGTTCATGCCTCCAACCATCTTCTTGAAGCGCAGAAGCAGTTCATAATGGATCTCAACTGCAACCTTTTGAGCCTGCCGGCAGTCAGGAATGTCTCTATCAAGCTTCGCAAGATGAGTATCGAAAGACTTCGACAGGTATTTAGTCACAATCTTCTCGTAAAATTTGTCTGAGGATTCCTTTGACTTCTTCCTGCCTCTTTCAATGGCGGCGGCATAGGAACGCCCAATAAGCCAGACCTTGCCAACTACAATCTCAGGCCTGTCATGGAAAGGATTCTGCCGGCACATGCTGTATAGGATCCCATTACCGAAATCCCATCCGTTAGGACCGGCATATTTCAGAGCTTTCTCTATTCGCGAATCAATCCTCGACTTGTAATCGGGCTTCTTGATTTTCATGTCTTCATCCCGTTATGCAATAATTTGGTGGTTGTATTTCATGAATTAGCTCAGAGTGGTGCCGATTGTCCGCCTCCTTAATGTCAAATCATAGGTTTGCCCCCGATACGCTCTAGTTTTTTTCAGCGTTCTCAAGTTGCCTGCCTGTCGTTTTTAATCTCGATGATCACCCAATGTCACTCCGTGCGCGATTTTGACATTAGTTGATTCCCTTTTCCGAAGATATCCTCAAAACCAAGATTTCTGCGTCTGGCATATCTGCCCAAAGTCCCCATTGATATGCGTCCTGCGGTTACTGTGCGGGAGGACATATTTTTGCTATTTCAGCATTTCCTTTAGCTTTTCAAGGTCATTGATGGCTGTCTTAATCTCCTGTGAGTATACATTCCTGTCGTCGTTGTGGCTTAGAGGGTTGAGAATATGCTTGCGGTCGGAGTTCAGCTTTTCTAGAATCGCCTTGGCATCACCAGTGTTTTTTGAGATAGCCTTGCCAATAAGGCCTGCAAGGTCAAGTTCATTGCAGTTCCTGTCGCGCTGTTCCTGCGGGGTCAGGTGGGCTTGCAGAATCTTTTGGAATTCCTTTCGCAGGAGAAGAGCACAGCAGTCATATTCTTTTTTCGCATAGAACTCCTTTGCCCGTTCAATCAGGGACGACCCGGTTTTCTTAATGACATTTGGAATCCCCGCGGAATCATCCAGATAAAGTTCATATTTCACCCAGGGCAGCTTGTCCCTGTATATCTCGAAAAGCTCCTTGTCGTGGGTAAAGAAGAATATCTGGAAATCTGTGAAACGGGCTTTGAGAATTTCAAGAAGCTTCAGTCTGTTGCTCATGTCGAGGCTGATAAGAAGGTCGTCAAGAACAAGGATTTTCAGACATCCGCTTCCGATTGTCGCAAGGAGTTTCCTGATGCAGGCAAAATATATTGATATTGCCAGCGCAGAAAGGCGCGCCTCATTCAGGAACGAGTGATAATTGGCTATCTGATTGTCCTTGAAGTCAATTTCAATGTTGACGATCGGCTCAGGCCGTTCTTCTTCCTTCGTTTCGACCCTGAAATTGAATTTGATTATCTTGAAGTCGTCATTGAAGAAGCGGATCAATGAGTTTATCTCCCCAAGCATGTCTCCGTTCACAATCTTCTTCAGTGTGTCAAAGTATTCGGTGAAATCACTGATTTCGGAAAGCTTGCCGCCCTTTTCCACAGCATAATCCTTGAACAGCTCCCTGAGCATCGCATAAACGTTTACCGTATCACCGTTAATGCCGTGCGCATAATGCACCCGGAGCAATTTCTTATAGTCGAGCATCGGAGAAAACACTGAAAGACCCTTGAGGAAACCGACACTGTCCGGAAGTTCCGTCAGGTCGCTATCAATTATGAGTTCAATGCCATTGGTGAAGGCGAATTCGATCTGGGGCTCGCCTTCCTCACAGAAAATGTTCCTGTCAGCCGCGATTGACTTGAACTTATCTTTCGCCAGAAAAGACAGAGCCTTGTAGATGGAACTTTTTCCGCTCCCGTTCTCTCCGTAGATGAGTAAGTTGCTCCCGTTGAAATCAAGATCAAAATCACCATGGAAAAACTTGTAGTTCGATAGCTTCAGCCTGTTGATTCGCACAGGTGCGTATTCCGCCTTCTTTTCGGCTACAGCGGTTTTAATCAGTTTAAGTCTTTCGTCTGTCATCTTTCGCTCCGTTTATGATTTTCACCGGCTTGACGGTACGGCTGTGGACAAGGCCGTGGTATATAATATCATCCTTTCGGCAGAATTCGACAAATGTCCTTGTGTATTCCGCCTTGAACTCATCGGTGTCGTCAGACTTGAACGGCTTGATGAATTCAGCAATGCGGTCATTGATATAGCAACTGTCCTCCTTCATCTCCGTCTCGAAATAAAGCCCGTAAACCATAGTGTCCACCACCCATTCAAGGGTCTTCGCCTCCTGCTCCATACCCTTATCTTTCGCAAAAAGTATGCAGTCAACAAGAATCTCATAAGGTTTCTGCAAAGAAAGTTCGAGCCGGGGGACGGGAAGCCTCTCTATAAACATTGGCTTATATTCGAAATATCCACCGCTGCGCATTACCCCTAGAGAGCTTATGTAATAGTCTCCAACCGTTTAATTCAAAACAGCGAGAAGATATTTGTTAGCAGGTGTGATCATTGTACTTGGGGCA
>CAZANS010000155.1:0-5892 GCA_964486565.1 uncultured Victivallales bacterium | reverse complement strand
GGCCGTGGCATACTCCAAAGGAAAAACCATGCTCGACGCAATGCCAGAAATGCTTCCGGGACTGGCAAAAATGCTAAACAACATTATGGTGTCCATCAGAACAGGAAAAATGCCATGAGACTCGGGATAGTGATTTCACAGACAGAACCAGAGACCGTCTTCAACACGATGAGGCTTGCCCTCTACAGCCTTGAACATGGAGACTCGGTGAAGATTTTCCTCTCGGGCAAGGGAGTCGAGATAGACAGGATATCCGACGCAAAGTTCGATGTCCCGGGAATATGCAAGCAGGTACTCGATGCCGGCGGAGAGTTCATGGCCTGCGGCTCGTGCCTGAAGTTGCGAAATTCACAAGGCAACGAGATATGCCCGCTTTCGACATTGAAGGATCATTATGAGCTGGTGCGCGATTCTGACCGTCTGATTACAGTTTAACGGCGAAAAAAGGAGATTGAAATGAAGGTAGTGGTGATTGGCGGTGTTGCGGCGGGTCCTAAGGCTGCGTCGAGGATAATCAGGCTATGCCCTGATGCGGAGGTAACCATCCTGGAGAAAGGCGAGTTCCTCTCTTATGCCGGCTGCGGGCTGCCGTACTACATCGGTGGGACAGTCAAGGAGCAGAAGGAGCTTATGGCCACTCCTGTCGGCGTGCTCAGAGACCCGGTGTTCTTCCAGAACGTCAAGAACGTCAAGGTGTTGAACCGTACCACCGCCAGACAGATTGACCGCAAGAACAAGAAGGTGGCCGCCGTCGCGCAGGACGGGGGCGAGATCATCCTGCCATACGACAAGCTTGTCATCGCCACCGGAGCAGACCCCGTAATGCCCCCCATACCGGGAATCAAGCTCGAAAACGTGTTCAAACTCAAGGGAATCGAGGATGCAGAGGGAATAAAGGCCCTGATGGCAAAGAAAAAGGCCATGGACATCGTCATCGTCGGCGGCGGGCTGATCGGTGTCGAGGTGGCCGAGAGCCTTGTCAAATGCGGCAACAGGGTGGCGGTAGTGGAGATGCTGCCGCACATACTCCCGATGATGGATGCCGAGATGGCAATGCTGGTGGAGAAGCATTTCATGTCCAAGGGTGTGAAGGTGCTTACCGGGGCGAAAGTTATTTCCATCGAGGGCGATACCAAGGTAAGATCTGTAAGGACCGACAAGGGAGAGCTTGCCGCCGAGATGGTGATCGTCTCCACCGGTGTGCGCCCGAAAACCGATCTGGCCGTGGAATGCGGGCTTGAGATAGGGACCACACGTGCGATCAAGGTTGACGAGCAGATGCAAACTTCAGACCCCGATATTTTCGCCGTCGGCGACTGCGCGGAGAAAAAGCACATTGTAACGGGCAAGCCGTGCTTCATCCCTCTCGGGTCCACCGCGAACAAGGAGGGGCGAGTCGCGGCAAACTCAATCTGCGGCGTGAAGGACTCCTTCACCGGAGTCGCCGGCAGTTTGGTGTGCAGGGTATTCGACTTCACTGTCGCCAAGACCGGGCTGGGGGAAAGGGAATGCCAGCAGCAGGGAATCGAAGCGGTCTCGTGCATAATGCCGTCACATGACAAGGCCCACTACATGCCGGAGGCCAGGGTTATGGTGCTGAAGCTAGTGGCGGATGCTGTGAGCGGCAGGCTTCTCGGCGCACAGTCTGTCGGCGAGGGAGAAGGCGACAAAAGGATTGACGTGGCCGCGACAGCTTTGAGCGCGGGGATGACCGTGGAGCAGATAGCCAATCTCGACCTTTGCTATGCCCCGCCATACTCCCCCGCGATGGACAACATCATCGTGGCGGCCAACATAATACGCAACAAGATGGGCGGCTTGATGAATGGGATCGGCATCGCCGGGCTCAAGGACTGCCTTTCAAGCGCGAACCCTCCCCTGCTCCTGGACGTGCGCGGGCCCGCCGAGCTCGAGCAGGTCAAGGTCAGAGGCGCCGTGAACATCCCGCTCGGACAGCTCAGAAAAAGACTTGGCGAGCTCGACCCGGCCAAACCCGTGGTCGCCTTCTGCAAAATATCACTGCGCGGCTATGAGGCCGCATTGATACTCGAGAAGGCAGGATTCAAGGATGTCAGGGTTCTTGATGGCGGACTTGCAATCATGCCAGATGAAATGCTGGTCAAATAGGAGTGTTAAAGGTGTCAGGTGTCCGGTGTCAGGTGTCCCAACAACCAACAACCGTGAACTGGTAAAAAATGAATCATATTGAAATTGTAGTGATAAGCGGGAAAGGCGGCACCGGCAAGACCAGCATCGCCGCGTCCTTCGCGGCAATGGCCGACAACGCCGTGCTTGCCGACTGCGACGTGGATGCCTCCGACCTCCACCTGCTGCTCGATCCGGAAAACATCCACTCCGAGGATTTCATTTCGGGCCGCAAGGCGGTGATCAACCAGGAAAAGTGCATATCATGCGGCGCGTGTCTCGCGCACTGCAGGTTCGGTGCGATCAAGATGGACGGCGATGCCGCGGGGGTTGCGAAATTCGCAGCGGACAAGCTCAAATGCGAGGGTTGCGGAGTGTGCGTCAAGTTCTGCCCGGCAAATGCAATCGAGTTCCCCGAGGAGAACTGTGGAAACGTTTTCATGTCCAAGACACGCTTCGGGATGATGTCACATGCCGCGCTCAAGCCCGGCGCCGGAAACTCAGGGAAACTTGTCTCAAAAGTCAGGGAGAACGCCCGTTCAATCGCCGAGAGGGACAAGAACGACATGATCATCACCGACGGCCCCCCGGGAATCGGCTGCCCGGTCATCGCATCCCTCACGGGCGCGAAATTCGCAGTCCTGGTCACAGAGCCTACAGTATCCGGGATGCACGACATGCAACGCGCACTCGACCTGCTCAAGCACTTCAACATAAACTGCGCCGTATGCGTCAACAAATACGACATAAACCTCGATATGACAAAAACGATCGAGGCATCGGCGCGAAGTTCGCAACTCGTCAAGTTCGTGTCGAGAGTGCGTTACGACAAGAATGTCACGGCATCGCAGATACAGGGCATCCCGCTTGTCGAGTTCGCCAAGGACGGCGCCTCCGCGGACGTGTCGCTTCTCTGGAAACTCTCAATGGAGGCTGTAAAATGGCTATAGGGCCAGCCACGAATAAAGGGCGTACCGTAGCTGTGCTGGGAGCCAGCGCCAAACCCGATCGGTACAGCTACAAAGCATTGAAGGAGCTGAGTCAAAGTGGATACAGGGTCCTCCCGGTAAACCCTGCCTTGAAGGAGATTGACGGCATACCTGTCGTTCCCTCGCTGCATGCCATAGACGAAAAAATTGACACCGTCACAATATACCTATCCCCGAAACACTCGGAGGGAATCGCGGACCAGCTCATCGCCCTGGAACCCGGCAGAGTGATATTCAACCCCGGCACGGAAAACCAGGAGCTGCAGGAAGCCCTCCGGTCAAAGGGAATAGAGACAATCGAGGCATGCACCCTGGTGATGCTGAGGACAGCGACTTTTTAGGAAAGAAGACAAAAGCGATGAAAACAACTTACGACTGCATGCCTTGTTTTGTCAGGCAGACATCAGAGGCTCTGGCATTGGCCATCACCGACGACGACACCGCACGCGAAAAGGCGCTCAGGACAATCATGGCAGAGCTGGCCCAGGCCCAATGGGAAGGATCACCCCCACAGATCGCACAGAAGATATACCGCAGGATCAAATCATTGTCAGGAAACGAGGATCCATACGCCGGAATCAAGAAAAAAATGAACGCAATGGCATCAAGTCTTATGCCCAGGCTGAGAAAGGTCCTCGCATCCTCGGACAACCCGCACAGGGACGTGCTGAAAATCGTAATAGCAGGCAACTTGCTCGACTCGGGCGCCAAGACCATGGTCGCGCCGGAGCACCTCCCGGAAAAACTCGACGACCTCCTGGGCATGCCCCTGAATGGCGACCCGGAACTTCTCTTCGCCGCCGCTGCCAAGGCAGACTCGATTCTTTATCTCGCCGACAATGCGGGTGAGATATTCTTCGACAGGCTGCTCATAGAGATGCTGCCGAAAGGGAAGGTCACTGTCGCGGTAAGAGGGCAGCCGGCCATAAACGACGCCACTCTGGAAGATGCCAGAGAGGCAGGGCTGGACAAGATAGCGACCTTGATTGACAACGGCTCCGACGCCCCAGGGACAGTGCTGGAAGAATGCTCGGAAACGTTCCAGGCAGCCTTCAGAAACGCCGCGCTCATCATCTCCAAGGGACAAGGTAACTACGAGACCCTATCGGAACATCGCAAGGGCATATCTTTCCTCCTATCCGTGAAATGCCAGGCCGTCGCTAACGACATCGGCGCACCAATAGGATCTATGGTAGTCGAAAACAGAATATGATCAACCACATTCACATAAACGAAATAATCGCAAACATATAAGGAATATGAATCATGAATGAAAAATGTGCGAATTCCGCAAACACAGGCGAATGTCCTGCGGAAGGGAAGAACACTGCCAAGCAGGCCATTCCAGGCATCAACGACGATCTCCAGGCAGTCGCCAAGAACCTCTCAGGGGTAAAGCATAAGGTCGTAGTGCTCTCGGGCAAAGGCGGCGTGGGCAAAAGCACCGTCGCCGCCGCGCTGGCATGGCACCTCGCCAAGGAAGGAGCCAGCGTAGGTCTGGTGGACACCGACATACACGGGCCCAGCATACCGGTAATTTTCGGGCTGGACAACCAGAAGGCTGTCTTCGAGGATGGCAAAATCTTCCCCGTGTGCGTAGGAGACCTCAAGATCATCTCGATCTCCTTCTTCCTACAGTCCCAGAAGGACTCCGTAATCTGGCGCGGCCCGATGAAGGCGGCAGTGATAAAGCAGTTTTTGCTCGACGTGAACTGGGGGCAGCTCGACTACTTGATCATTGACTCCCCGCCCGGCACGGGCGACGAGCCGCTGTCCGTGTGCCAGTTGATACCGGAAGCCGACGGCGCGGTCATAGTGACAACCCCCCAGACACTCTCCACCTCCGACGTGCAGCGCTCTGTCCAGTTCTGCAGAAAACTCAACTTCAACATAATCGGAATCGTCGAGAATATGTCCGGGTTCCTCTGCCCGCACTGCGGCAAAGAGTCCGCCCCGTTCAAATCCGGCGGCGGAATCACTCTTGCCAAAGACGAAAACCTCCCGTTCCTCGGGACAATCCCAATGGACCCCAGAATAATGGAGGCCTGCGACTCAGGAAATGGATTCGCAAACGCCCCCAACGAATCATTCAAGGAAATCGTCACCAATTTCAAGAACAACCTCAACAACAGGAGAAGCAAGATGAAGATCGCCATCCCCACAGCAGAAGGTAAGCTCTGCAGCCACTTCGGACACTGCGAGACATTCGCATTCGTCGAGGCCGACACCGAGTCGAAGACAATAGGAGAGATAAGCCACTCCACACCTCCGCCACACGAGCCGGGCGTACTCCCGCAATGGCTCAAGGAGAACAACGTGGACATCGTCATCGCAGGAGGAATGGGTATGCGCGCACAACAGCTCTTCAACGATGCCGGGATAAAGGTCGTCGTCGGCGCACCTCCTGAAAAGCCCGGAACCCTCGTCCGGAATTTCCTCGACGGAACTCTCCAGACTGGAGACAACCTCTGCGACCACTAAAGAGCCAACACACAGAATAACAGGTTTGAGCCCGAGATCTCCCAACCGATTTCCGATCAGACAATGCTGTCGGTGGACGATAGCGGCGACGATAACGGATGACGAGGGAGAACAATACTCCGTCCCCCTTATTCCCTTCGAGGTGTAGGTTGACTTTTCGCCGTCAAGCGTTGAGTGTTGGGAGGATATGAGGAGGCCACGATATGAGTACAGATAGAATTGGGGAGCCAGTTTCAAAACTCCGCGTGAACCGCGTTGGGAGCGCAGGTGCGGCAGA
>CAZANS010000154.1:0-5908 GCA_964486565.1 uncultured Victivallales bacterium | reverse complement strand
CCCCCCATCCCTCAATTACCCGCTCCCGCTCCACCAGTAGTAAATCCAGGATCTTGTTTTCCACCGAGAGGATGAAGGACTCCCACTGCCCGAATGTGGGGGATTCGCGGCGGAGGTCCACGACGACGTCGAAGACCTCCCCTTGAATCACCCTGACGAGCTTGTCCTGTCCGGGGTTTATCTGGTAGTGCAGCCCGCGCAAGACTCCCTTCACGGAGCGCGAATGGTTGTCCTGCACGAAACATCCACCGATGCCCTCGGCGGCATACTTTCGAGCGTTGTAGCTCTCGAGGAAGAATCCCCTGCCGTCGGGGAACACCTTCGGCTCCACGACAAGTATGCCGTCAAGTCTGCCTTTCTTTATCCTCATGCCACCGCTCCGCTAGTCACTTCCAGCTTAAAGGTCATATTGCTTACCTTCTGCCGAACCCGAAATTAGTTTTGCCTGCAAGTTTCAGAATGGGTTCTCATCCGGGTACAGTGTGTCCTTGGTGAGGTTGGTGAACACATTCCCCACTCCCATCATCCTCAGCACGGTGTAGAGTGCCCTGGCCGAGTGGTCGAAGCCCACCGCCGCGTGATGCGGGAAGCAATGCCCGATCAAGACATGCCTGTAGAACCTGGCCATCTCGTGTATGGCGAATACCCCGATGCTGCCGAAGGAATGCGGGGCAATGTCCAGAACCTCGCCGTTCGCTATGTATGACTTGAGCGTCGTGTCGGCGGTGGACTGTAGCCTGAAGAGCGTGATGTTGCCCGGCCTGATCCTTCCCTCGAGGGTTCCTCTGGTGATGTTCGGCGTCGCACCGGGCTCCATCAGACGGTGCATGATAAGCTGGTACTTCATCGTCGGGCACACCATGCATTCAGCGCATGTGTTGCCGCAGTGGAAACCCATGAAAAGGTCGTTCAGCTTGTAGTTGTCGGTGACCATGCTGTTGGCATCGTACATGTCCTTCGGGACTGTGTTGTTTATATCAAGCAACGTGGCCGGCATGTCCGAGGCGCAGCTTGCCATGTACTCGCTGAGGGCTCCATAGATGTCCACCTCGCATGCAACTGGTATGCCCCTGGATGCCAACCTTGAATTGATGTAGCACGGGACGAAGCCGAAGAACTTCTCGAATGAGGGCCAGCACTTGTTGGCGAAGATGCCGAATTTTGATGCGCCGAGGTTCTTCTCCATGAAGCTTGTCAGGGCCACCTCGTACTGCGCGAGTTTCTCCAGCAGCTCGGGGTAACTGTTGCCCTTGCCAAGCTCCTTCGCCATGTCTGCGGCGACATCCTTGATCCTCGCGTCGCCCTCGGCCTCCTTGAATATGTCGAAGAGGTCAAGCTCGCTGTTCTCCATGATCTCGATGCCGAGGTCGTACAGCGGCTTGATCGGTGCGTTGCATGCGAGGAAGTCCTGCGGGCGCGGGCCGAAAGAGAATATCTTGAGCTTGCGCAGAGCCGACAGCACCCTCGCCACTGGGATGAACTCGGCGATCATGGCAGCTATCTCCGCAGGATAGCCCACGGGATACTCGGGAATGAAGGCCCTGACCTTCCTGAGGCCGAGGTTGTATGAGGCGTTCAGCATGCCGCAATAGGCGTCTCCACGGTCTGACGCCAGTGAAGCCGTGGTCTCCTCGGCGGCGGCGGCCAGCATCACCGGCCCATGGAACCTGCGCGCCAGGAGCGTCGTCGGGCCCTCGGGACCGAAATTCCCAAGATAGAGTACCAGCGCATTGACACCCTTATCGCGAATCTCGCATTCGGCCTTGAGCACATCCGCCTCGTTCTCAACGACAGTCGAGATGTCAACTATCGAGATCTTCGCATCCTTGCAGGCCTTTAGGACCTCGTTTTTGCGTTTTTTCGACAGCTCGATCGGGAAGCAATCCCTGCTCACCGCGACAATCCCCAGCTTCACTTCAGGCATGTTCTCCATGACACTATTCTCCTTATATTTTACATTTCTGTTAGGCGACTGCCCTTCACAGGGATCACCAGCCCTTGGCTGGCTCTGAATCCGGTCAGGACCGGCGTACCTGCGGCAATCTTGCAATCGCCTCTCTTTTCACCCGATTTTTGATCACTTCCCCTGCCCGTAGTATGCGTTCTTGCCGTGCTTCCTCTCGTAGTGTTTGTTTATAAGCGCCTCCGGCAGACGCAAGGCTGAAGGGTTGACCTGCTCCGTCAGAAGCGACATCCTCGCGATCTCCTCGAGCACAACGCTGTTGTACACCGCCTTCGCCGCATCCCTGCCCCACGTGAAGGAGCCATGGCATGCCACCACAATCATCTCGTACTCCGAAGGGGAAAGCCCCTCCATCGCCTTGATTATCTGCTTGCCAGTCTCCTCCTCGTAGTCGCCGGCGGCCATCTCCGCGCTCATCACCTCAGTGCAGGGCACGTCCCCGGGAAGATGGTCGGCATGGGTCGTGCCGTATATCGGGATCGCCCTGACAGCCTGCGCCCAGGCCACCGCATAAGCAGAATGGGTATGCGCGACACCCCCGATACAGCCAAAGCTCCGATACAACACCGCATGCGTCCTCGTGTCCGAAGATGGGTTCAGCGAACCCTCTACGACATTATTCTGAAGGTCTACCACGACCATGTCCTCGACCCTGAGATCCTCGTATGGCATCCCGCTGGGCTTGATTGCGAAAACCGCTTCCGATGGATCGAATGCGCTCACGTTTCCGAAAGTGTAGACAGCGAGCCCGCGCCGCGGTATCTCCATGTTCGCGGCAAAGGCTTCATTCTTCAAACTCCGGTACTTGCTCATCTCTCTCCTGCGATACTTGTTGTCTAGATATCCAGCAACCCCCTCGGGGTCGTGGCTGATACACCCCTAATCTACCACGCTTCCTAGGCTTTCACAGGCCGGGAGGTGTATTTTCAGCATCCCGACCGTGCTCCGGCTCTCAGGCCTTGCGCACCGACTTCTCCATGTAGCCCCCAAGCTCAGAATACTTGGTGTAGAGCCCGGAATATTTAGCATGGTTGTGCATGTCCGGGACGTATTCGGCGCAGAACCCGCTGCCCATTGCATCCTGCGCCTCGGGGATGTCCTTGTAAATCCCCGCGGCCACCGCCGCGAACATCGCAGCACCCAGCGCGCATGCCTGTTCGGACTCGACAACCTTTATCCCCAAGCCCATCACATCCGCCACCGTCTGCATGACGAAACGGGACTTCTTGGCCACACCGCCGAGGGCGATGACCTCGTCAATCCTTACGCCTTCCTCGACAAAACGGTCTATTATCTTTTTCGACCCGAAAGCTGTGGCCTCGACAAGCGCCCTGTAGATGCCAACCGTGCCACTGCCCATGTTCATCCCTGCTATGGCGCACTTTAGCGACTGGTCAGCGTCTGGCGTCCGGCGCCCGTTGATCCAGTCAAGAGCGACTATCCCTGTGTCGCCTATGCCAAGCTTCCCAGCCTCCTCGTCCAGCCGGCCAAGGAGCTTCTCCCCAACCTCATCAGCCAGCCGCGAGCCGGCGCAGGGGTCAACCAAATCAGACTCGGAAAGCATGTTGCGAAGGGGCCACATCAGCACCTTAGCGTACCAGGCGTACAGATCCCCGAACGCCGACTGCCCGGCCTCCATACCCAGCATCCCAGGCACGATCGAGCCGTCAACCTGGCCGCAGATGCCGCGTATCAGTTTGTCCCCCACTTCCTCCATCGGTGCCACCAGCATGTCGCAGGTCGAGGTGCCCATTACCCGGATAAGCGATCCCGGCTTGATCTGCCCGCCTACCGCACCCATGTGCGCATCGAACGCGCCGCCGCCAACAACCACACCTTCCGTCAGCCCAAGCCTGGATGCCCACTCGGCGGTCAGGCATCCCACAGGCACATCCGCCGTGGATGTCTCGGCATACAGGTGCCCTCTGAGTCCCGCGAGCAGCGGATCGAGCCTGGCAAGGAAATCCTCCGACGGGAGCCCGCCAAACTCCTCATGCCACATCGCCTTGTGCCCCGCAGAACACCTACCACGCTTCATCTTCAAGGGATCCGCATTGCCTGTCAGCATACCCGGAAGCCAGTCGCAATGCTCTACCCAGGAATACGCCGCCCCCCCTCACCGCCGCATCCTCACGCAAAACATGCAAGACCTTAGCCCAGAACCACTCCGAGGAGTAGATACCGCCGCAGTACTTCGTGTAGTCAACGCCTCCCCAGCCCTTCGCCAGAGCATTTATCTCCTCTGCCTCACAAATGGCGGTGTGGTCTTTCCACAGCACGAACATCGCATTGGTATTTTCGGCGAACTCATCCCTCATCGCCAGTGCCACTCCGTCTTTGTCAACCGCCACCGGGGTCGAGCCGGTCGTGTCAATTGATATCGCCCTGACCTTGGCACCCGCACCCGAAGGTGCCTTGCCCAATACCTCCTTCACCGATACCTCGAGACCCTCGATGTAGTCCAAGGGATGCTGCCTGAAACGGTTCGCCGAAGCGTCACAGTATTTGCCCTCCGACCATCTGGTGTAGCGGTGCACATGGCTCGCAACCTCGCTCCCGTCCGAAGCGTCAACTATCAGCGCCCTGACAGAGTCAGTGCCGTAGTCCAGGCCGATCACATAGTTCTCTTTCTCCATAGCAACTCTCCTAGTTCAGGTTCAATAAATCCGAACATATCCCGTGTCAGACGCCAGAGTCGGAGCTGATAAGCCCGAAGGCTGGCCAGCTATTACTCCGAAGGAACTTCAAGGCATGTTCTCCTTTGTTATCAAGTCCAGAGGCACCATATACTCAAGCTCAAGCTCCTCCCTCAGCAGCACATGCCGGCACAGCAGGTTCAAACCCTTCTGAGCCTGCATCACCGGATTCTGGCTTATCACGAAACTGATGCTCTCGTTCTCCAGAAAAAACCTGTTCGCCGACACCAGATCGTAGCCAACCACCTTCACCCTGCCCGCGCCGCAGAGCCTCTCCAGAGCATACGCAAACATGTGAGTGTTCGCGTTGGTCACGAAAAGTCCATCCAGCCGCCCCTCGTCAAGCATCCGTCGGCATGCAGCCTCAACCTCCTTCATCCCCCCGCGGCAGTCAACATCGTACTCCCGTACCAGAACTCCCTGATGCCCCTCGAAGTACGACCGGAAACCAAATGCCCTGTCGTTGATATGACGCCCCTCCGGAAGCATCCTGACCACTGCCACATCCGCATCGCTGCCAACAAGAAGATGCACCATCTTGGCTCCCAGCACCCCCCCCTGGAAAGAGTCCTGCCCTATGTAGAACACCGGCGCGCTGCCAGGCACCTGACAGTCGAAAAAAGCATACGGCCGCTGCAACGGCTTCTCCCTGAAGCACGACTCCGCCTCTCCGGAGATCACTGGAGCCATGAAATACCCGTCGTAACGATTGTCGTCCAAGCCAAAATACAACCTACGGAAATCCTCCCCCGAAAATCGGTCGAAACAGCGCGTCTCAATATCAACCCCGTACATTTTCAGATCAAGAGCAGCAGACTTCAAACCATCCTCGATCAAACGCCAGTACGAGCTGTCCTGGTCAAAATGAGGCATGACAACACAAAACCTGTAGCACTTGCCGGAATTCGAAAGATTGCTCGCGAATATGTTCCCCTCGTATCCGCTCCTCTCAAGTACCTCCAGTACACGCTTGCGCGTCTTTTCAGCCACACGCCCACGGTTGTGCAAAACACGGTCAACCGTCCCGATAGACACACCCGACCGCGACGCTATGTCCCTCAACCTCACCAAAATCAAACCCCTCAAATGCGTTAACGAACACCCAAACTCAAAAACACAACCCTAAAAAAATCTTGCGTTACCGATAACACTATACTGTCTGGCACATAAGCTGTCAAGCTCCTTTTTTATATATTGAGCCAATTTCAAAACTACCCGTGGCCGCGCGGCCTGCCATTTTGGATGCGAG
>CAZANS010000153.1:0-6010 GCA_964486565.1 uncultured Victivallales bacterium | reverse complement strand
GGAGAAGAGTCTTATGGAGCAGCTCTGCGCTTCTCATGAATATGAGCTCACGGCCCTGGATTCGCTGCTGACCATCATTCCCACCGACGGCCTCGAGCTGAAGCAGTCAGTCTCCGAGATAAAAGAGAAAATCTTCGGGGGAAAGTCATCTCTTGGTTCCGTTGCAGAGAGATTCAAGAACAACCTGAAGGCCTTCCTCGCCGCAGTCGCCTCGGCATTCGAAAGAATATTCTTCTTCCTCATGGGTATTGAGGGTTTGGTTCTTCTTCTCTCCGCCCTTGCCACATACCCCATATACCTTCTCGTGAGGAGATCATCCCTCGCCGCAAGAAGAATACTCCTGCGAAGACGCTGCGAAAAAATGTTCGACGAGGCCATAAGGCACCTGAAGTCCTCGCCCCCTGAGTCCGTCAGGGGATGCTACAGCGCCATAAGAAACATGCTCGAGCTCGCAGGACACCCCAACACCGGCCGGATGGAGCTTTTCGACTACGGAGCTTCCTTAGGCAAGGTCAGCCTGCAGCTCTCGAAGAACACCCTTGCCGTGTTCCATATCTACTCACGGCTCTCATACAGCATGTCCACGCTCGATGCCACCGACTCTGAGGAAGCCCTGCAGCGTGCGCTTCTCGTCAGGTCCGAGCTCGACAACGCCGGGGAATAATTACAAGAGCCGAATTCAAAACTCCCCGTGGCCTCGACCCTGACAAAAGGCTGAGGCACCAATTGGGGGGCATTTTTGGAAATTATTCTTCCGGGATGTTGACTTTCTTTGGCGAGCATGTATCTGTAGTGTCCGAGTTTGAAATCTGCGATACTCGCGACAATAATCGTACCGGAGTCAGCGAAAAATGAAAGAGGCGGTTTTTGTGTTTTCGGGGCAGGGAGCCCAATACAGCGGTATGGGTGAGGATCTATGCGCGTCCAGCTCTGCGGCGGCGTCGGTGTTTGAGAAGGCCGATGCGGCTCTCGGCTGGTCTGTCAGCGAGATATGCTTCAAGGGCCCTGACGAGAAACTGACTGAAAGCCGTTTCTGTCAGCCGGCGATCTACACCATGAGCGCGGCCTGCCTGGCTGCCTTCTTCGAGAGGCACGGCGATGTAAAGGCTCTTGCCACCTCGGGTCTCAGCCTTGGCGAGTTCGCCGCGTTGTGCGCATCGGGGGTATTTTCTTTCGAGGAGGGCCTGATGCTTGTCGCCAGGCGCGGAGAGCTGATGGATGCCGCCTGCAGGCAGACCATAGGCTCCATGGCATGTGTGCTGGGAGGGACTGTGGAGGCAGTGACCGAGGTATGCGAGGAGTGCGGGGTGGATGTGGCGAATCTGAATTGTCCAGGGCAGGTTGTGGTCAGCGGGGAGGCCGTAAAGGTCGAGAAGGTTATCAATATACTCAAGGATAAGGGGTTGCGCAAGATTATACCTCTTAAGGTTGCTGGGGCCTTCCATTCGCGGCTGATGCAGGGTGCCGCGGACGAGTTTGCCTCCTTTCTGTCTGGGTTTAAGCTTTCAAAGCCTTCGATCCCTGTTGCGCAGAACGTTTGCGGCACCTTTGTGAACGACACTGAGGAGATCCGTGCAAACTTGATCCGTCAGATCTACGGCAGCGTACTATGGGAGAAGTGTGTTAAAACAGCAGTGGGCACCGGGGCAAGGCAGGTTGTCGAGTTTGGCCCCGGGAACGTCCTAACAGGCCTTATCAAGCGAATGGACGCGAATGTGGCCACATACAACGTCAACAGCCATGAGTCCATAGAGAATTTTGGCTGACACCATATCACTTTTGAACGCTAGTATAATCAGGAGCATGAGATGAGTTGCAGGAAACTTGACGGGAGAGTAGCCGTGGTTACAGGGGGGGCGCGGGGAATAGGCAAGGCGATATGCGACAGGCTGGCGCTGGAAGGGGCGACCTTGGCAATCGTGGACATAATGCAGGATGTGGCCGACGCGACGGCTGCCGAGTTCGGGAAGACCGGTGTGAAGGCTGCGGCTTTCGCGGCCAATGTGGCTGTGCCCGAGGATGCCGACCGCACCATCAAGGCGGTGATCGAGCACTTCGGCAGGATTGACATACTGGTCAACAACGCCGGGATAACGCGTGACACGCTGATGATGAGGATGAGCGAGGCCGATTGGGACTCCGTGATAAACGTCAACCTCAAAGGCACATTCAACTTCATGAAGGCTGCCATGCGGCCGATGATGAAGAACAAGTACGGCAAGATTGTCAACATATCTTCTGTGGTCGGCAGGATGGGCAATGCCGGTCAGGCCAACTACTCGGCGTCCAAGGCAGGGGTTATCGGTTTGACAAAGACAGCCGCGAAGGAGCTCGCGTCCAGAAACATCAACGTGAACGCCGTGGCTCCGGGATATATCAAGACGGACATGACCAAGGATCTCCCCGAGCAGGCGAAGGAGGCATTCATGATGGTCACGCCGCTGCAGAGACCAGGCTCGCCCGAGGATGTCGCGAGCACGGTGTTTTTCCTTTGCTCGCCGGATTCAGATTACATTACAGGACAGGTCATAAACGTGGACGGAGGACTGCTTATGTGAAAAATCTTGAAATTAGATCCGGAAATTTTTCTTGGCGATTTGATTTTTAAATAATCGGTTGCATCGTATATAGTCTTTATGTCGGTTGCATTTTTAGTATAGGCGAAAATTAAAATTTTAATGAAAAGGGGCATGCTATGTCTTCAATTTCAGAAAAGGTGAAGGAAATCGTGGTGTCTCAGCTGGGGGTCGCGCCAGATCAGGTGATTCCCGAGGCGAAGTTCATCGAGGATCTCGGTGCGGACTCTCTAGACCAGGTAGAGCTGGTAATGGCGCTCGAGGAAGAATTCGGTTCGGACATACCGGACGAAGAGGCCGAGAAGCTGGCCACAGTCGGGGATGCCATCAAATACATCGAGTCGAAGCAGCAGTAGCAGCCTGCACGTGTCGTGACGGGTCATTCCGGGTTGGGGTGACCCGTTTCCCGATGTAGGTGTCATTGCTCATGTTGTCTTATAGCTAAATTAAGAGTTCTATGGAGTATCATGGACAGAAGGGTAGTCGTAACCGGAACGGGAATAATATCTAGTGTCGGAAACAGCACGGCTGATTTCTGGGACTCGCTGAAGAACGGGCGTTCGGGCATAGGCCCTGTGACACGGTTCGAGTGCGGTGAAGTCTACAGGACGAGGATTGCCGCTGAGGTCAAGGACTTCGACATTGAACGCTACATGAGCCAGAAGGATGCCAAAAGGCTCGACGAGTTCTGCCACTTCGCTGTGGGGGCGGCTGACGAGGCTATGGGGCAGGCAGGCCTGAGGCAGGAGCTCGGGGGGATTAATCCCGACAATGTCGGTGTGCTTGTGGGCAGCGGCATAGGAGGTATGCTCACGCTGGAGACCCAGGCGAACGTGCTTCTCACACGTGGCCCGACAAAGAACTCTCCCCTGATGATACCTATGCTGATAACGGACATGGCTTCAGGATGCTTATCCATGCGATACAATGCCAAGGGGCCGAACTTCAGTATATCCTCGGCGTGCGCCACGGCTTGTCACGCCATAGGCGAATCATTCTGGATAATCAAGCGCGGCGATGCCGATGTGATGATTACCGGCGGATCGGAATCCACAATAACCCCGCTCGCTATGGCTGGGTTCTGCTCGATGAAGGCCATGAGCCAGCGGAACGACGACCCCTTGCGGGCCAGTCGCCCATTCGACGCGGAAAGGGACGGCTTTGTTATGGCTGAGGGAGCAGGGGTGCTGGTGCTTGAGGAGTATGAGCATGCGAAGAGGCGGGGCGCGGAGATTATTGCCGAGGTCGTGGGTTACGGGGCCACTGCGGACGCATACCACATAACATCTCCTTCGCCTGGTGGCGAGGGTGCCGCGAAGGCAATGGGTGCCGCGGCAAGGGTTGCCGCCTTGACCCCCGACAGGATCGGATATGTCAACGCACATGGGACAAGCACCGTGCTGAACGACAAGTTCGAGACAGCCGCGTTGAAGACTTTCTTCGGCGAGCATGTCAGGCAGGTGGCCATCAGCAGCACAAAAAGCATGACGGGTCACGCGCTTGGCGCGGCAGGCGGCCTCGAGACAATAGCCTGCATCCTGGCCTTGAGGGATGGCGTTATACCACCGACCACCAATTACGAGTACCCTGATCCCGAGTGTGATCTGGACTATACGCCGAACACTGCAGTCGAGCGGGCTGTTGAATACGCAATGAACATCAATCTGGGGTTCGGTGGGCACAACTCGGTGCTTATCGTCAAGAAAGTTTAATTGTTTTCACAATATGAATCGGTATAAGGTGGCCTTAAATGAAAAGATTATTTGACTTTCGTATTGTCGCAGCGTTTGTGTCTCTTGTCTGTATCGCAGGGTGCCGCGGGAAACTCGCTGAATCGCCCTACGGGGCCAGGGAGCAGGCATGGGAGGGTTTCATAAAGGAAACCTACCCGTACTGGGAGCCTCCCCGCACTGTCCCCCCGGAGAGCCAGGGTCCGGTGGTGCCAAGAATGCAGCCGGACACATATATCACGGTAATAGAGGACGATGTCATAGTTCTGGATGCGGCTCCGCTTACCTATGAGGCCCCGTCAGTGATACCCCCCGGTCTCGACGGGCACCAGACATACACGGTGCAGAAGGGCGACACCCTCTGGAAGATCTCCCGCGACTTCTACGGTTCTGGAAAGGAATGGAGAAAGATATTCGAGGCCAATCAGGATGTCATCTCCACTCCGGACAGAGTCAGGGAAGGGACAGTGCTGAAAATCCCTTCGGCACACTGACATCACGAAGAATGCTGTGAATATCTTATCCACAGCTCTTTGAACATGCATGAAGAAACACTCCATTTCGACTCCTACGAGGCTATGGAGTCGCTTTTCGCAAGAGACTGCCTCAAGAACCTTGATAAGATCGCACTGTGCTTCTCTGTCAAGGCCACATCACGTGACCTCTGGATCAAGCTGGCATCCGGCGATAGGGGCAATATAAATGCGGGCATATCTGCTCTGAATGAGCTTTCCAGCCTGCATTTGTCTAAGGGGAAGCCCCTGACCCAGTCCGAGTTTGACCAAGTCCTCTCGGCATGTCGCAAGCGGAGCGTCGGCGAGCTTCACCAGTTGCTGGCCCAAAGAATCAAGGTGAGCCCCAAAAAGGATGATATAATGGCCCGCAGCCCGGCGCAGCTTGCCTATCTGGACGCGATGCGCCAGAAGGACATAGTTTTCGGCATAGGCCCGGCCGGGACGGGGAAGACATATCTCGCGATGGCCATGGCGGTCTCGAGTTTTCTGGAGGGCAAGTACAGCAGGATCATCCTCACGAGGCCTGCGATGGAGGCGGGGGAGAATCTAGGGTTCCTGCCGGGAAGCCTGGAGGAAAAGATACTTCCTTACCTGCGGCCTCTTTACGACGCGTTGTACGACATGCTTGACATAGAGGAGGCCCGGTCGCTGATTGACAGCAATATCATCGAGCTTGCGCCGCTCGCATTCATGCGCGGGAGGACACTCAACCATTCTTTCATCATCCTTGACGAGGCGCAGAACACGAGTGTCGAGCAGATGATGATGTTTCTGACGAGGCTGGGGTTCGACTCTGCGTGCGTGATAACCGGCGATCCTTCCCAGACCGATCTGCGGTCGCCAAACATTTCCGGGCTGGTACACGCGCAGAGTGTCCTGTCAAAAATACCCGAGATAGCCTTCTGCCGCTTTACATCGAAGGATGTCGTCAGGCACGGACTGGTCGAGAAGATAATCAACGCCTACCAGAAAGGGCTCAGACCCCCATGCAAGGGAGCAAAAAAACAATGAGCATTATACCGGTAGCATTGAGCGATTGGCTGGAGAAGAAGCGGCAGCGCAGGCAGATGAAGAAGAAGGGTCTGGTCCAGCCAAAAAGCAAGAAAAGATTGCGTGGCGACAACCCCATCGGCCGGGCGGCGGAGGAGTCGCGGATAGTCGGGATAGCAATACTTGTAACGGTCTGGTT
>CAZANS010000152.1:0-6017 GCA_964486565.1 uncultured Victivallales bacterium | reverse complement strand
GTAGCATTTATTTATCGGCCAGTCAAGTGGGGAATTGAAAAAAAGGTGAAAAAAATACTCCGTCCCTTACTTCTTAGGATTTTCCTCTGGTTAGCCGATAATCTCGGTTGCTTTATCGGGTTTCGGCATTAACTTATGAGCCGTGTCGAGACTGTAATTGCCCCGGTAAATCCCGTTGGCAAAGGTGATTTGAGCCGACCCAGGAGAGGTGACAGAGTGGTCGAATGTGGAGGTCTCGAAAACCTTTGTCCCGGCAACGGGACCGTGGGTTCGAATCCCACCCTCTCCGCCAACGTCCTTTTTTTGCCGATAAATCCCCCGTGGAAGATTGACTCTTCACTAAAGTAATGTTATGTTGTCTGGCCGGAGAGGTTTTTTGTCATTGCCGGCTGTCGGGATCTATGCGCCGGATTCGCGCTAACCGAGTCAGATGGGGAACCAAGCAGCTCCATGCGATGAATCCGGGCGCCGCAGGCAACCCTGACGGCCGGTGATGGCTTCTGTATTGTTGCGCCTCGTGACATCCCGAGGCTGTTGTGGAAAGTAAGATTAACCCCGATATGGCGGAAGCAGCGATGGAATATCAGGTGATTGCAAGGAAGTGGCGTCCGCAGAAGTTCGCCGAAGTGGTTGGGCAGGCGCACATAATAAAAACCCTCCAGAACGAGCTGCTACGCCAACGCACAGCACACGCATATCTTTTCGTCGGGCCAAGAGGCATCGGGAAAACCACTATCGCCAGGATATTCGCCAAAGCTCTGAACTGCGAGAGGTCCCCTGTAGCGGAGCCTTGCTGCGAATGCTCTTCCTGTCTCGCGATCTCCGCCGGCAACAATATGGATCTTATTGAGATAGACGGCGCGAGCAACAACTCGGTCGAGGATGTCAGGAGGCTCAGGGAGGAGGTGTTATACGCCCCCGTCAATGGAAGGTTCAAGGTATACATCATTGACGAGGTGCACATGCTTTCGGGATCTGCATGGAATGCTTTGTTGAAGACGATAGAGGAGCCGCCGGCACATGCCAAGTTCCTGTTCGCGACCACCGAGGCGCACAAACTCCTTGCCACGGTAGTGTCACGCTGCCAGCGCTTCGACCTAAGGCGTATCTCGTTCAGGGACATCTCCGATCAGTTAAGGAAGATCGCCAAGGCCGAGGAAATAACCATAGACGATGCGGCGATATCTGTTATCTCGCGTGCTGCTGACGGAGGCATGCGCGACGCCCAGTCTTTGCTTGACCAGATAATCGCATTCTCTTCCGGTGGCAAGGAGGCTATCACCGACTCGCAGGTGCTGGAGATTTTCGGCCTTGCCGCCTTTGAGGAGTTGAGGAAGCTTGTCGCCGCCATGTTCTCCAACGACAGCGCCACTCTGGTATCCTGCCTCCATGCGCTGGCTGTCCAAGGCAAGAATCTCGAGAAACTGCTTGAAGACATACTTGAGTTCATCAGAGGCATGCAGATATGCATGATAGTTGACGATCCCGCGACGATCCTCGAGACCGGCGAGGATGTCATAAATGTATACAGGGAGCACTGTGCCGGCACAAATTGCGGCACTGTGCGGAAAATGCTGGAGTTCCTCTCGCCGCTCGGACGCTCATTGCACGATGCGCTAAACAAGCAGGTCTATCTGGAGACCACACTTCTCAAGTCCATGAGGATTGCACATGCAGTAGAGATTGAGACCTTGGTGCAGCGCCTTAATGAACTGCGCAAGAACGGGGAGATGAAAGCTCTTGAGCAGCCTGCGCCCACGCCGACAGCAGCAATGCAGAAGGCTCCCGACTTGCCGGCTGCTGCTCCGATGCCTCTGCAAGCACCAGCACCAATTCCGGAGAAGTCGGCTCCACCCCCGCCTGTCTCTTTGCCTGTAGACTCCCCAGTTGAGCCTATATCGGCTCCGGAACAGAAAGTTTTCAGACTCGAAAATCCCAAGCAGGAGATTCCCTCTCCCAAACCCGGCAGCCTTGCATCCCCCGAATCTCTATGGCATGAGCTTATTGTCGAGATGGAGCACGGGCAGCACCAGCTTTTGAAGGCCTATATGCAGGAGGCCAGGCCGCTGTCATTCTCTGATGGAGTCCTGAGGGTGGTCTATGATGAGGATTCGGATTCCTTTATGGTCCCCGAGATCGAGCAGGCAAAAAACTTGCTCGAGCAAAGGTTGAAGAAAATTTCAGGTGTTGCAGGGGCGAGTATAGATATCAGGTATGAGAAGGGTGTCTTGCCTGTCCATGATTCTCCCCATACAAGCCTCAATGATCTGGCTGAAGTCAGGAAAAGGGTCGAGAAAAACAGATTTGTCAGGGATGTCGTGGATCTTTTCAACGGGGAGATCGTCGAGGTTAGAGGCTGAAACCCTATAAATAATCAATTATTATTTAACAGTCCCTTAGTTCGGCAATTTTCTATGGAATACAAAAAATATCCAAAAACAGTGAATGATCTTGCGGCCTTGCTCAAAACCCTTCCTGGAGTCGGGCCCAGGAGTGCGGCAAGAATGGCGTTCGCGATGCTCAGGTGGCCAAGAGACAAGCAGGAGGCGCTCGGCAAGGCCTTGGCGGACTTGAGCCAGATTTCAGACTGTCCGGATTGTGGCAACATCTCCGAAGAAGGCTTCCTGTGCCTGTTTTGTCGTGACAAGACGCGCGACAGCAAGGTCGTCTGTGTCGTCGAGCATGAGACTCAGATACCCAGCATTGAGTCCAGTGCTTTTTTCAAAGGCCTCTATCACGTGCTTGGCGGCCGTATTTCCCCCCTTGACAGGAAAGGGCCGGAGCAGTTGAGGATCAATCAGCTTGCACAAAGAATAGAAAAATGCAACGTCACCGAGGTCATCCTTGCTCTTGGGGCGGACGTGGAGGGCCAGGCCACCGCAATATACATCGCCGACATGCTTAAGGACAAGGAGGGGGTGAGGATTACCCGGCTCGCGCGCGGCTTGCCTGCCGGGTCCGACATAACATACGCAGATTCGGCAACAGTCGCAGCAGCTCTTAAAGGCAGGACCCTTGTTTAGCTGGTGCCTTTTGGGTTTTAAATTATAAACTTGGTTTTTATGTTCGGAAAAATTACAGGCTTGTTTCGAATAAGGCTGGAGCTGCTGCTCTTGGCCGCCGCCGCCATGATCTCGACCGACACGTTGCCGGCTTCCCAGCCGCTCCCGAGACATGCAGCATCTATGGTGGCTTCTGCAAAAGGCAGGATGGCCAAGGTCGAACAAGTGAAGACCCGCCTTATGGAACGGACAAGGAAAAGAGCCGCTGACGACTTGCAGAGGGAGTTGGGCGCCCTCATTCTTGCAAAGGATCTTGACCGTGCCGTCTCAACTAGAGATCTCGTGAGGGTTGTCAGCGAGGGCGAGCCGCTGGAACAGATACCCCCTGGTGATGGGCGATACCGCGAGGACGCCGCGAATATCGTCAACTCATGTATCCGCAAGATACAGCAGATCGAGCAGAACTACCTTGCAAACAAGCAGTCGGTGTTGGCTGATCTGGAGAGGGAACTGTCAGAGGAGATGGTCAGGCATGATAGAATCGGCTCGATAGCCCAGTTTCTCGACGTAAAAGCTTTTCTCGCTCAGTTGAAATCTCCGGATTTCGACCTTATGACCTATAAAATTGTCGAACAGGAGGATGCTACCGAAAAAAAGGACATACAATCCTCCGCAAACGAAATCAAAGTTCCTGCAGATGCAATAAAACATAAACATGAGCTGGTTTTGCAGACTGCGTTGGCACTTGGGAATAATCTGCTGGCCGAGGATGCCGCCTCTGAGAAAGGAAGGACATATTTTTGCTTCGCAGAGAATATCGCCCCAGATAATCCAGCCATCAAAGCTCTGCGGAGAAGGATAGAGCAAAGATTGTTCCTGCCAGTCATGCCCTGCCAGCACGACGAGGCAGCTTTCCTCGAACTTGTCGCCTCCCTTTGTGACGGAGTTTCAGATGACAGCCCAGACCTAGAGATCACTGTCAAATATGCCCTCCTCATGGACAAGCTTGACCCGAAATCCAGGAATGCCGAGCCGATCGCCGGATTGCTCAAAAAGTCTCCAGGGAATGCAGGCTTCGATGCTGTTTTCGGATTTTCCCAAGATATATTCGGAGGGTCTGATGAGAGCGAGGATATCAAGCTTCAAATTGAAGGGGCAATGGCCGATACAATTCAACAATTGATTCAAAAAACCGAGGCTCTAAGAGAAAAACACCCTCGAAACGAGGATGTGCAGTCCTTGCTGATTGACTTGAGAAAAATAAAACCGGCAGTGCCTGAGGCTTTGCCAGCCGCCATCCCAAGGCAGGAAATCACACCTCAGCCCAAGGAGAGTAAAATACCTTGCACATCGTGTAAAGGCACAGGTTGGGCAGAGGAGAAATGCCCCCAATGCCCTTCCCAGAAAACCAAGGATGGAGTATGCCAGAGATGCATCGGCAGCGGATTTGTATTCGAGGAGGTCGAGTGCGACCAGTGCAAGGGGGGGGGCAAGAATTTTTTCGGGATAACATGCAAGAAATGTAACGGCACGGGAAAAGTGAGGGAGAAGATCCCTTGCCCGGAATGCCAGGCTGCAAACGAAGCGGCTGACTGCGGCATCTGTGGATCCTCGGGAATCGTCAAGAGAAGATGCACCGACTGCAACGGAACAGGGCAAATTGAAAAATGACAGGACCAGAAATAAAAAATCTGATAGACCAAGTGCTGGAAAGGGATTTCGAGATCAAGCCTTCCATGCTCAAACCAAAAGCGTCCCTTTTCTCCGACCTCGAGCTTGACAGCCTTGATGTGGTTGACCTGATCCTGGCGCTGGAAAAGGCCTTCAATTTCAAGATCAGGCCCGAACAGGCGCAAGGCTTCAGGGATGTGAGGACACTCGGCGACTTGTATGCCATGGTCAAAAAGCTTTATGACAAAATATCAGAGGGCGCGCCACAAGAATGAAGATAATATCTCACAAGGACAAGGATTTCCAATCCAAGCTGGAGCCTCTCTTCACAAGGGTCTCTTACCCCCCTGAGATCGAGGAGCCAGTCCGCCAGATCATTGCCGAGGTGAGATCGCAGGGAGACAAAGCAATTGCGAAATTCGCAAAAGAATTTGACAATGTCAGCCTTAACCCTTCCGAGTTCAGGATTCCCGAACAGGAAGTCGCTTCGTCCATAGATAAGGTCTCCGCAAAAAACAGAAAAGCCATTGACGCGGCTATACGCAACATAAGCAGATTCGCAAGGATGAAGATGCCGAAAAACTGGTTCTTCTCCCCACGCAAGGGTGTCGTCCTGGGCGAAAGGTTCGTCCCGCTTGAAAGAGTGGGGGTATATATCCCCGGCGGGGCGGCTCCGCTGGTCTCGACTGTCATCCACACAGCCGCTATCGCAAAGGCTGCCGGAGTTCCACAGATCGTCGCCGCAACCCCCCCCGGAAAGGACGGGGATGTCTTGCCAGAACTGCTTTACGCCATGAGAAGATCTGGGGTCTCTGAAGTCTATCGTCTGGGGGGGGTGTATGCAATAGCGGCTCTCGCCTTCGGTACGCGGAGCATCGCAAAAGTGGACAAGATCGTCGGTCCCGGGAACTCATACGTCACAGCGGCAAAAAAACTTGTCTACGGGCAGGTCGCGATTGACATGGTCGCAGGCCCGTCAGAAATAATGATCATCGCCGACTCCTCCTCGGACTCCTTGCACCTGGCGACGGACATGCTCTCCCAGGCCGAGCACGGCAGCGGATACGAGCAGTCTGTGCTTATTTGCACCAGCCTCAAGGTTGTTGAAGAAGTCGCTGGGCATATCATGACGCTGTCAGCCTCGCTGAAACAGTCAAAGTCACTTTCGAGGGTAGTGAACGAAGGTGTTTTCCTGATACACGTTTCCGGTCTTGACCAGGCTGCGGAAATCGCGGGTCAATATGCCCCGGAACACCTTGAGGTAGTCTGCAAGAATCCGGAGGCCGTGGCGCGCAAGGTCAAGGCTGCCGGGGCGATATTCATCGGCCCATGGACTCCCGAGTC
>CAZANS010000151.1:0-6071 GCA_964486565.1 uncultured Victivallales bacterium | reverse complement strand
CAGCAATACAGCATTACTGGTTGTTGGTTGTTGGTTGTTGGTTGTTGGTTTTCCTGAAACCTGAACACTGAACACTGAAACCTCCAGGCCCTTCATTCCGAGTAGAACTCGGCTGGCTGTAGCTCGTTTTTGAAGAGGTTTCTTTTGGAGAGCGCAGTGCGGATGTCGTTGCAGAGGTGGCATTTGCCGAGATAAGTGTCGTTGTTGTCGAATGCAATTGTGTCCTTTGCGAGCTTCAGCAGCTCAGATATCCCACCGGTGGTCATGATCTTGAAAATGGGGTATGAATGATCGTCGGCCTCCTTGCCGAGGTTGTCGAGGGCGAGAGCCATCCCGGCGCAGGATCCGGGGATGTAGTTGCCATATAGGTCGGCATGGAAATGCGAGGTGTTGAACGGCTCTTTGCATGGGCCTGGGTTTGAGTAGGATATTTCCCTGGCGGTGCGAGTCGGCATTCTATGATGGTATGTATGTATCGCGCGGCCGCCCATCCTGACGGAGTATCTGGCAGGAAGAGAATTGACAAAGTCCACGCCGAATACATCCTCGTACTCGGACAACGGGTGTGTCTTGTCTGTATCTAGACGCGAGATGTCGCCGATGAAGTCTGAAATCCACGGGAACACTCCCATCCCGGCATCGCGGCATGCGGCGATCAGGGCCTTAGTCTTGGCGAAGGGGACGAACTGGTTGTGGAAGGGGCTGATAGAGATCAGTAGCGTGTCCACTCCTGCCTGCATGATCTTCTCGATTGTCTCACGGGTCTTGGAGCCATCCGTGCCGGCCCATGAGGCGTTGGTCTCGATATATTCTATGGACACGCCTGAAGCTGCAGCCCTGTGGCAGACTTCCGCGAGCTTCGTGGGGGAAAGAAAGGGCTCGCCGCCGCCGATATGCACGCAGCGGCAACCCAGGCTTGCGATCTTCGCAAATATCAGCTCGGCTGTTTCGGGCGACATGAAGGAGTTGTCCCGCCGGGGTGAGGACTTGTATAGGCAATGCCCACATGCGGCCGAACATGCGTATGTCACGATCACGCCGCCGGAGTGGAGTTTGTCAATCAGCCTCATTTCGCGAGATCTACGAACATTTCTTTCATGAGCTGCCTTGCCTTCGGCGCATCATCTAGCGCCTCGGCGACCTTCACTGCGAAGTCGAAAGCCGCCCCCGGCCCCTTGCCCGTGACGATATTGCCGTCAACCTCGGTCTTTTCGCCGGTGTAGCGGGCATCCGACAGCGCGTCCTTGACCATTGCCATCGGGTAGCCTGTGCATACTTTCCCGGCCATGATTTTTGCCTCAGCCAGCACGATTGGTGCGGCGCATATCGCGGCCACTACTTTGCCAGCAGAGTGCATCTGGCGGACGAGCGACACGACGGATTGCGAATTCCGCAGATTCTCGGCTCCGGGCATCCCTCCGGGAAGAATAAGCGCGTCCAGGGAGGCTGTGTCGAGTGCGTCCAAGCTACAGTCTGCACCCACGGCAATCCCGTGCGCACCGGCAGTCGGCAAATCATCCAGCGACACCAGAAGCACCTCGTGTCCAAGGCGCCTCAGCACATCCGCCGGCACGATGGCCTCTATCTCCTCGAACCCCTCAGCAAGAATTATCGCGATCTTCTTTCTCATCACAAAACTCCTTTCGTTGCACTCGTCTACATTGGTGCGACAGCAATGGAATATCTCCATCTCTGAGCTAGCCCGCCGACAAGGAATGCAGTGGTACCTCGCACAGGTCAAAAGATTTATGGCCCAAGTATGTAGAACTCGTCGTTCTCGCCGCAGATGAAGATTTTCCCGCTTTTGGGGTCTATTGTTATCCCCTCGGGCTTGTCGAAGTCCCTTTTGAAATTACTCCTGCCCTTCGTGAGATGAACGATAGCCAACTGCTCGCCCTGCGGAGTGCATTCGACGACGCATCTCGATTCCTGGCTTAGGACGAGCAGGTTTCCGCTGCGCGGGTCTATGCATATTCCTGAGGCATCGCCAATCTTGATTTCATCCAGGTCGAACGGGACAACCACCTCCCCGGTGCCGATATGAACCCGCATTATCGTCTTGGGATTCTTCTCCTTGACGGCATAGACGAACTTGTTGAGGTCGTCATAGGCGACACCCTCCAGGCCCTCGTTGTCCCCGACAGGCATGTCGAGCTTGATCGAAGTTGAATCCTTGCGGTCTATCGCCGTGGTGTCTGCACCGATGCTGACAAAAAGCAGCGTCGAGGTGCTCTCCTCGGCTAGGATGAACCTTTCTTCCCCCATGTACGCTATCCCCTCCATGTCATCTACCCCGCTAAGCTCGATATCCCTCAAGACGCGTCCCTCGAAATCTATCTCCCTTATCAGGGGAGGGGAGTCCTGGATGACAAAAAGCGTACCCGTGTCGGGGTTGAAAGCTATGCCCGAGGCGTTCCTGGCATACGGAATCCGCATCCTGGGCGCACAACGCACATACCCGCCTATGAGCGACCTGGAATCCAGGGGGGCATCCTCGCAGCCGGAAATCATCATCATCATCATCAACAGCAGAACTGCAAGCAAAGCCTCAATTCTTAATATCTTTGCAAAAATAGCCATCCTCGAAAACCCCAACGACACATTAAGATAAAGACAGTTGCCACAAGGCACAAGCTCGGCGGCAAAAGAACGACCTCATGGCGCGCAATGACCACGGGTTACCTTATACCATCATACTCCCGATTCAAGCTGCTCTAGCCTTTCACGCGAGTATTGGCTCTATCGTTTACGTCGCTTGGCGGTCCTTTTGCAGGGCGTGTGGGAGGAATGGATGGATGGAATTTCTCGTTTGACGGGGAACATTTCAGGGGGAGGGGGTGTCAATTGAGATGGTAGGTGAGCAATAGCATCTTCCCTGTGGAAATTTGCATTGAACGGGGTATTATATGCTTTTCCGCGATTTAATACCGTGAGATGATAATCAGGAGGTTCAGATGGAACAGGCCAAGTTGAAGAAGTTGGAGGCAGATATAGCAAAGGCATCAGCCTTTGTGGCCCCCTTGAAGACGGAGATAGGGCGTGTGATGGTGGGTCAGGAGAAGATGATTGACGCGATGATCCTTGCCTTGATATCCGACGGGCATATACTTCTAGAGGGCTTGCCCGGGCTGGCCAAGACGCTTGCGGTGAAGACTCTTGCCCAGTCTCTTGATGGCAGTTTCTCTCGAATACAGTTTACCCCTGACTTGCTTCCTGCGGACGTTGTAGGGACAAAGATATACAATCCTAAGGAGCATACATTCACCGCCCGGATTGGGCCGGTGTTCGCAAACATCCTTCTCGCGGACGAGATCAACCGTGCCCCGGCAAAGGTCCAGAGTGCCTTGCTCGAGTGCATGCAGGAGAAGCAGGTGACCCTGAGCGGCGAGAGGATAGAGATGCCCAACCCGTTTCTTGTTCTTGCGACACAGAACCCGATAGAACAGGTAGGTACCTATCCTCTGCCAGAGGCGCAGGTCGACAGGTTCATGTTCAAGCTTCTTGTGAACTACCCCAGCAGGGACGAGGAGAAGATTGTGATAGAGCGGATGGCGCATCCGGCGCTCAGCCTCCAGGCAGACCCGGCGGCGACGTTGGAAGATGTCATCAATGCGCGCAACTGGGTGGACAAGATATATATAGACGAGAAGATAGTCGAGTATATCTTGGATATCTCGATCGCCACGCGTCCTGGGCAGCGCTTCCATCTGTCCGACAGGCAGGGCGAGGCTAATCTCTCGCAACTAGACAATCTGATCCTGTACGGCGCATCGCCCAGGGCTTCCATCATGATGACCGTGGCCGCTAAGGCGGCGGCATTCATCGAGGGGCGCCCCTACGTCGTGCCCCAGGATGTCAAGAACATCGCGCACAACATCCTCAGGCACAGAATACTCATGACCTACGAGGCGGAGGCCGAGGAGATAACATCGGAGAAGATCATACAGACGATCCTCGACGAGCTTAGAACCCCGTGACACGTAGCCTACTCCGTGTAAACTTGCAAATAGGGAAAAGGAGCTGATATATGCTGTCCAAAGAGCTTCTGACGCAAGTCAGGAAGATTGAGATCCGCACACGCCGTATCGTGGACGAGATCACGGCCGGCGCATATCACAGCGTGTTCAAGGGACGCGGGATAGAGTTTGACGAGGTGCGCGAGTACTCACCAGAGGACGATGTCCGAGACATAGATTGGAACGTGACGGCAAGGATGGGTGCCCCGTACATCAAGAAGTATGTAGAGGAACGCGAGCTTACGGTGATGCTGGCGGTGGACTTGTCGGCATCAGGGAGATTCGGAAGCCAGGGCAAGACAAAGCTGAGGTGCGTCACCGAGATCGCCGCGCTGCTCGCGTTCAGCGCCATCAGGAACCACGACAGGGTGGGTCTGATGACCTTCACCGACAATGTCGAGTTCTATCTGCCACCCAAGTCGGGCAAGTCCCACGGCCTCAGGCTGATAAGGGAGCTGCTCATAAGGGATGCTGAAGGGAGAGGGACAAACATCACGCGTATGTTTAACGAGCTGATGCATGTCCTGCACAAGCGCTCAGTCATATTTCTGATAAGCGACCTGATAGACGACAGCAACTACTCGAAGATCCTGACAGTGGCGAACAAGAGGCACGACGTGGTTGTGACGCGGATACTCGACCCGACGGAGCTTGCGCTCCCAAGGATGGCCAACATGGTGGTCGAGGATTCCGAGACCGGCAGGATAGGCGATATGCCCGGCGCGTCAAGGGGCTTCCTGAAGTCCTTCGCCAAGGCGGCGGAGGACATGCATCTGCGAAATTCACAGACTTGCAGCCGGGCGAAGGTGGACCTCGTTGACATACGTTGCGGCGAGGACATAGTCAAGCCGCTGGTGGCATTCTTCAGGCAGCGCCAGAGCAAGCACTAGCATGGACAACACGTGATGCAGGGATATTGCAAATGACAGAGAAAAGCAAGAAAATCCTGATGTTCTCGACACTGGGTGTTGCTGCGGCATGCATGGTTGTTTCAGCGGCCTTGTACCTGACCTATCTTCAGGCATCTAGCAGCGACCCCCACATCAAGCTTCCAAGCATGCGGATCTCGCCTGCCGACGATGTCGTCCTCGGCGGCATAGTCACCGCATCCGTCGAGTTCAAGCTTCCATGGGGTCATCATCCCGAGAGGGCCGCGCTCAGCCTTCCCGAAGGGCTGCAGGTCGTATCCGAGCCGAAGATAGAGAAGACCACCAGCCGTTGGGGAAGGAATGCATGGCGGATAAGCTCCGAGCTGCAGCCATACCGTACGGGAGACATGCAGGATGGCAAGTGCCTGGTGACTTTCTACGCATCAAAAAGGAACTCCCTTTCCGGCTCCGCCGAAAGCGTGATTCCCGGATGCCGCGTGCATGCCGTGGACACACAGAACCGCAGGGAACTGGACTTGGCGTCCGAAGTCGCCCCCCCGAAATCGGAGGACCGCAGGGTGCTTCTCCTCTCGATCCTGGCAATTCTTGCGCTTGCGGGCGTTGTCATTCTGTTGACCCTTCTTCTCCGCAGGCGCAGGGAGGAGATGCAGACGATACGCCTCACCCCATGGGAGCAGGCATTGCTGGCATTGCGCGGCCTGAGGGACTCCATGTGCAAAGGCGAGATCGGCGGATCTCTATGCCTTGCCAGGCTCACGGACGTTGTCAGGCGCTATATCGAGAATAGGTTCGCGATCCCCGCCACGGCGCAGACTACACACGAGTTCCTTTCTGGCCTGGAAAGAGGCAACAGCCCGCTTGACAACCAGCACCGCAGCTTCCTCAGGGAGTTCCTCACTGCTTCCGACCTCGTCAAGTTCGCAAGATTACCCGCCGCCGACGACCTTGTGGGCAACGCGCTCTGCAAAGCAGAAGACCTGATCCTCTCGACCACTCCGAAAGAAAACGGGGGCGAAGTGAAGGAGGATGCCAGATGAGGCTCGCTTTCCCACTCATCCTGCTGCTCTATATCCCCTTCCTGATATTGCTGCTCGTCGCCGCAAGACATCGAGACCCCACACTGCTGATCCCCTCGATCAAGCCATTCGCCAAGGCAAATCCGGGC
>CAZANS010000150.1:0-6075 GCA_964486565.1 uncultured Victivallales bacterium | reverse complement strand
GGTGTCGGGGACGGGGTTGTCGTAAAGGCTGACGGACTGGCTGCGGGCAAGGGTGTTATCCTGGCGAAGGACAAGACTGAGGCCGCGGCTGCGGTCGAGCAGTGTTTTTCCGGTTTTTTCGGGGATGCCGGGAGAGAGGTTGTGATAGAGGAAATGCTGTATGGGGAGGAGGCGTCCATACTTGCGTTGACTGACGGGAGGAACATTCTTCCACTTGCAAGCTCGCAGGATCACAAGAGGGCTTATGACGGCGATTCAGGGCCGAATACCGGTGGTATGGGCGCGTATTCGCCCGCGCCGGTTGTCACTGATGAGATAATGTGCGAGATTCGCAGGACGGTCCTCGAGCCGTTTTTATCAGGTGTAATGGCTGAGGGTATGGACTACCGCGGGATTATTTATGCGGGCATAATGCTGACTGAATGCGGCCCCAAGGTGTTGGAGTTCAATGTGAGGTTCGGCGACCCCGAGACCCAGGCGGTGCTCATGCGGCTTGACAGCGATCTTGCGGATGCGATGCTGAGGACTGCGGAATGCCGGCTTGACGAGGTTGAGCTTGAGTGGAGCGAGGATGCTGCGGTGTGTGTTGTAATGGCTGCGAAAGGTTATCCCGGCGCCTACGGGAAGGGGAATGAGATACGAGGTCTTGCAGAGGCTTCCGGGACGGGGGCCGTGGTGTTTCATGCCGGGACGGGGTTTTCCGGCGGGAAGGTGGTTTCTGCTGGAGGTCGTGTCCTTGGAGTGACCGGGAGGGGAGGGGACATCCGCTCTGCCGCAAGGAATGCTTACGAAGCGGTGTCGAAGATCAGTTGGGAAGGTTGCTGGTACCGCAAGGATATAGCACACCGTGCCCTGTCCCGTGGGCGTTGAGCGGCCTTGGGTCTGTCCTCCTGAAAAACAGTTGAAAACTCAGATGTCCTTTGGCTGTCTTCAGTATGGAGTCCACGATTCATCGTGTCTTCCCCTTCATTCGTTTTCCTCCTCCGTATCGAGCTCCGCGTCTGTTTTTGCTTCTGATTCCCCGAAGCCGAACAAGCTTTTCCCTTTAACCAGCTCGAAGGAGATGTTTTCCAGCTCTGCTTTTGCGATTAGCATTGTATGCGATGATGGTATGATTAGGACGTCCGAGGGGTATTCAATCCATTCTCCACGTACCGAGTTCGTTGATGCTTCCGCTTTCAGGAATGTGTATGACCAGCGTCCCTCGCCTTGCCTGATGGACTGGAAGCTTGGAGGGAATGGCAGCTCTGTATCCTTCCAGAACGATGACATGAAGCGTCCTGTGGCGCTGCCGGTGTCGCCGGGGACGGTTTTTAGCCCGCCCTTGAAGTTAGCCCCGATTGCAAGGATAGAGTCTTGCGGGTTGACGATGATGAAGACCGCCTCCGAGAACATGCCTTTCGAGCTTTCCTCCAGGCGTACGTCCTTCCACTCGATTTTCCCGTTGCCATGACCTAGGACTTCTGGCAGCTTGTCGGCGTTCTCCTGCCTCTCAAATCCGTATTTGGAAAGGTGCGCGTCTATGGCCTGTATTGTGCCGAGAGGTTTTTTCGAGCTTATCCCGTAGTTCTTGACAAAAAAATACCTGTATGCGATGAAGGAAGAGAATAGTACTATTGTGGTGATGACGGCTGGTTTCCAAAGCCTTCGTATCAGGAATAATGATTTTGGATCCTCTTTTTCGACTCTAGTCTCTGCAGAGCGCATTCGCCCGCCGGTCTGGAAGTTATAGCCGCAGGATACGCAGATCACGCTGGAGGACTCTGTGATTTTCTTGCATACGGGGCAGGCTTTTGCCCCCTCGGGGATATCAGGGGCGTCCGGCACGAAGAGGACTGCTCCGCAGGAGCATGCAGCCTTCTTCCCAGCCATTGAGTCGTCTAGTTGGTACTCTTCTCCGCAGTCAGGGCAATTTAGCCTGATCATGTTTACCTTTCCCTTTTTTATTGTTTAGCCAACAACATACCTATTTTCGATACTATAAGGAAGATCGAGACTGGCGGGGCAAAGACGAGGAAGAGGAAGAAGGACCATCTTAATCCTGTTAGTTCCGCCATGGCGTTCTGCAGCATCTGAACCTCTCCAGTCATCAGGAAGCCGACGCCATGGGCGTAAACGAAGAGCGAGCATGCGGCAATGAGTATACATGTTATCATGGCGCCCAGCGCCAGAAGGATGAGTCCGAAATAATTAAGGTACAGTGCGATGGCGATAGAGGCGAAGAAGAGAAGGAGTATATGGATTTTGAAGAGCCCCGGGATGAAATCCGCAGTGGCGTCGAGGGCTTTTTTCCATGGTGGCTGGTCCTCTCCGTAGACGGGGATCCTCTGCTCGACCTTCTTGCCTGTATCGAATGAGAATCCGCAATTGGTGCATATTCTTACGTCGGGTGGAATTGTTCCCTTGCATTCGTGGCAGAGGACGGCGACGGGGGTGGAGTTTTTAAGGACGAAGAGGTTTGCGCATTTTGGGCAGGTGGCCATTGACCCGATCAGATTCTGGCTGAAATCGCTGGTCCTATTGCATATTGGACAGTTGGTCTTCACTGGTTTGAAAAGTTTTTATTTGTCTCGCTGGATGCTTGTTCCTCAAGTTTTGAGATGATGGCAAGGATTTTGTCGCCCTCTTCGATTCGGGTGTCGAGCCCGAAGGAGAGCACTGGAGTATACTTGAGGGTGATGTCGGCAGATATTTTTTTTTGAAGGTATGGTCTTTTCCCGATGAGGAATCTGATGATCTCTTTTTGCAGAGGTGAGTCAGCTCCGAGGATACTAATGAGAACTCTGGCCTGTCTAAGGTCCGGGGTAGAAATCACCTCGCTGACTGAGATCAGGGCTCCGTGTATCGGGAAGTCAACTCTCTCGAGCAGATCCGCGATCTCCCTTTTGAGAAGCTCGTTAACTCTGAGCATGCGTTGGGAGCTCATTTTACCAGCCTCCTAGGGCAAAAATGTTATTTGCGTTCTTTCCCGGCCTGTCGAGGTGAAGATTGAAAGGGCATGCTCACAGTGATGCCTTTTTGTATTCGACCTCATAGAGCTGTACCTTGTCGCCAGGAAGGAAGTCCGCGAAGTTGTCCAGCCGGATGCCGCATTCAATGCCTGCCTTGACCTCCTTGACATCGTCCTTGAATCTCCGGAGCGAGCTGACTGAGCCGTTGAAGATGATGTTGTTGTCTCTGAGAACGCGCGCTTTGGCACCGACCTTTACGGAACCTGACTCCACGATGCATCCTATGACGTTAGGACCTTTTGAAGTCTCGAATATCTCTATGATCCTAGCGCGTCCGGACTCTCGTTCGCGCTCATCGGGGGCAAGTTTGCCAAGGAGAGCCTCCTCGATGTCCTCTAGCAGCTCGTAGATGACGCTGTAGAGTCTGATCTCCACCTTTTCTTTTTTTGCCAGCTCGTTGACGCCGGTATTAACTTTCACGTGGAATCCGACCATGATTGCTCCGGAGGCCGCTGCGAGAAGGACATCATTCTCGGTAATGGCGCCCACGCCGGAATGAATTGAAGATATGGAGATTTTATCTGAGGGGAATTTGTTAAGTGAGTCTATGATTGCCTCGACAGAGCCTTTGACGTCGGCCTTGATGATGACAGTCAGGTTCTTTTTCCTGCCTTTCTCGATTGAAGCGAAGAGGTCGTCGAGGGAGACGGATTTTCGTTCGAGACCGGAGCTCCTTTGCTCGACAGCCCGCTGCTCGGCGATTTTCCTGACATTAAGATCGTTGCATGCCACTAGCTTGGTTCCAGCCTCGGGTGTGCCTGAGAGACCGTTGAGCTTGACTGGCATTGAAGGCCCGGCCTCGTTTATCTGGAGACCTTTCTCGTCGAAGATGGACCTTACCTTGCCGAAGAGGTTGCCGCAGAGAATGCTGTCGCCTTTTTTAAGGGTGCCGTTGAGGACAAGGACGCTGGCAGTCGAGCCGAGCCCCTGTTCCACCTGAGCCTCGAGGACGACGGCCTGTGCCGGGCGTTTAGGGTTGACCTTGAGCTCGAGCATTTCAGCCTCGAGGAGAATTCTCTCGAGCATTGACTCGATTCCCTCGCCAGTGGTTGCCGACACCCTGCAAACACCTACATCTCCGCCCCATTCCTCGCTCATGAGTTCGTTCTGCTGCATCTGCATCAGGATTTTGTCCGGATTTGCATTTGGCAGATCCATTTTGTTTATGGCGACGATGATTGGGACTCCGGCGGCTTTTGCGTGGCTGAGAGCCTCGATGGTCTGGGGCATGAAGCCGTCGTCTGAGGCGACCACCAGTATCGCGATGTCTGTCACATTGGCGCCTCTGGCGCGCATAGCTGTGAACGCTGCATGCCCGGGGGTGTCGACAAAGGTTATCATTTTCCCTTTGAATCTGACAGTGGAAGCTCCGATATGCTGTGTGATGCCACCACTCTCTCCTGCCACGATGTCTGTTTTGCGCACCTTGTCCTGCAGGGATGTCTTTCCGTGGTCAACGTGTCCGAGGAAGGTTACCACTGGAGGTTTAGGGACGAGGTCTTTGGGGTTGTCCTTGAAGTGTATATCCTCTGGCGGTGCGATGGATTCGGCGACATCTGCTGAATGTTCGACTTTTTCTCTTTTGTCGAGGACGAGTTTAAATCCGAACTTGTCGCAGACTCTGGATGCTGCATTGGGGTCAATCTGCTGGTTGATGCTGGCCAGGATGTTCATTGACATCAGCGAGCTGACGATCTCGTTTGGTTTTTTGTTCAGGGCTTCGGCCAGGTTTTTGACGATGACAGGGGTTTTTATGTGCACTTCCTGTGCGACCGAAAGAGTCGCGGCTGTTTTCCGCGCCTCTGTTTTGGCCGTGATCTTCTGGTCTACGAAATCCTGGAAATGCTCTCTGACCATCTCTGTGAAATCTTCGTGTATGACATTCTTGATAGACTTCACATCGATCCCGATGTCGTTGAGTTCCTGTATGGCCTCTTTCTGCGAGACCCCGAACTCCTTCATCAGGTCGCTGACTTTGTATTTGTTTTTCGGCATTGTTGTGTGTTGTTCTATTCTTGAATTTTTTGCAAGGCAGAGACGACAGCCTCGACCTCTTCGGGAGATATTTCCTCGATGGCTTCGATATCTGCCTTTTCGGCAGCCTTGAGTCCCTCGATGGATACGAATCCGCTCTTCACGAGTTTATCGGCTATTGAAGTGTCAATGTCTAGTTTTTCAGCTATTGCTGCGACAGTGTTCTCGATTTTTTCCTTGAAGGACTGTTCGGGCTCCTGAGTTGTGCCGGTGATGTTGACTTTCCATCCTACAAGCTTGGAAGTCAGCCTGACATTCTGGCCTTTTTTCCCGATGGCGAGTGAGAGCTGCTCCGGCTCCACGATGATGCTTACAGTTCTGGAATTCTCGTCGGTGTTTATTGACAATATGCTTGCAGGCTGCAGGGCGTTGCTGATGAAGGATTTGAGTTCAGGATCATACTTGATGATATCAATCTTTTCACCGCCGAGCTCACCTGTGATATTCTTGACTCTCATCCCGCGCATGCCCACGCATGCGCCGACGGGGTCAATATGGGGGTCGTTGCTATGGACGGCGATTTTTGTTCGCAGTCCTGGTTCTCTGGCGACGGCTTTGATCTCGACGATATTGTCGTGGATTTCAGACACCTCGCGCTCGAAGAGCTTCCTTACGAATTCCTTATTGGTCCTGGAGAGTATGACGCTGGGCCCCGAACCGGTGGCCTCGATTCTTATGAGCAGTGCGTTGATCCGGTCTCCGGGCATATAGTTCTCGTTGGGAATCCTGTCCTTGTACGACAGCACACCCTCTGCCTTGCCCATGTCAACAATTATATCTCCTGAATCGTAGCGCCTGACGATCCCGTTGACGATTTGGCCGACCATCTCCTTGAATTCATCGTAGACTATCTCCTTCTCGGCTCTCTTTATCTGCTGCATCATGGCCTGCTTGGCGGTTTGAGCGGCGATTCTGCCGAAGTTCCTTGGGGTGACTTCCCATTCGATGACATCTCCGAACGCGACGTTCGGGAAACGTGTTTTGGCCTTGGAGTAGGCGATGCAGTTGGGTTCGTTTGCCTCGTCGTCGT
>CAZANS010000149.1:0-6077 GCA_964486565.1 uncultured Victivallales bacterium | reverse complement strand
ATTACCGGAAGTTCAGGGAAATGAGTCTTGAACTCGTTGACTTGTCTATAGAACTGGCTAGATTGCGTTTGTGGAAGCAGATCCTGGCTCGCAGGCTCTAAGGAAGGCCCAGAAAAGTATATGACACCAGAGGACAAGACCCGAATTAACGGACAGCCGGAGTTCATACCGACCTGTAGCGACGAGCTTCGCCAGGCCGGCTGGGACGGCGTTGATGTCGTCATAGTGACAGGCGACGCATACGTTGACCACCCGTCTTTCGGCGCCGCCCTCATCGCGAGGCACATCGTCTCCGAAGGCTTTTCCGCAGCAATCATCGCCCAGCCCGACTGGAGCGTGCCGGGAAGCCTCAGGATATTCGGCAGGCCGCGCCTCTGCTTCGCCGTCACATCTGGGAATCTCGACTCCTCGCTGAAAAATTATTCCGCATCGAGAAGAAGGCGCAAGCATGACGAATACTCTCCAGGCGGCATCACCGGAAGATGCCCGCCCAACGCCGCGGTTGCATATGCTAATCTCGCAAGGCAGGCTTATCCCGGGGTGAAAGTCATACTCGGCGGCATCGAGGTGTCGCTCCGGAGGCTAGCACACTATGACTACTGGCAGGACAAGATCCGCCCTTCGCTGCTCTGCGACTCCAAGGCGGACCTGGTCGTCTTCGGCATGGCCGAGAAATCATTCGTTGAGGTTCTTCGCAGGCTGCGGTCGGATCTGCCGCTATCCGGGATCAGAGGCACTGCTAGGCTCGCGGGCACAAGGGAGTCCCAACAAATTGACCGCTCCTCTTTCAGAATGCTCCCATCATTCGAGCAAGTTGCGGCAAGCCCCGAAGCACTTCTCGAGTCCGCCGTGGTCACAGAGGAGGAGTCGAACCCATTCAACGCAAAAACATTATGCCAGATGCATGGAGAAAGGGCGCTGATAGTCGAGCCCCCGCAGACACCCTTGAGCACGGAGCAGCTCGACCGCGTCTACGAACTCCCGTTCACAGGCGCACCTCATCCATCATACAAAGCAAGAATCCCCGCTTTCGATATGATCTGCAACTCCATCACCTCTCTGAGGGGCTGCCCCGGAGGCTGCTCATTCTGCTCGCTTGCCCTTCACCAGGGCAGGTTCCTGCAGTCCAGGAGCATCGGCTCGATAATCCGCGAAATCCGCAGGCTCACGTCCAGGGAATGCTTCAAGGGCACAGTCTCCGATATCGGCGGCCCGACCGCCAACTGCTACTCCTCGGGACAGGACGTGGGGGAGGTATGCAGATCATGCAGAAAGCCCTCATGCCTGTTCCCGCAAATATGCCCGCACTTCTCCATAAACGAGGAAGGCATGATGTCTCTGCTCGAATCAGCCGCCGCGCAAAAGGGTGTCAGCCATGTCTTCGTCAGCTCGGGCATTCGCACCGATGTCGCGCTCAGGCAGCCTCGGCTAACCGCCAAGATCATCACTGACTACGTCTCAGGGCATCTGAAGGTCGCGCCCGAGCACCTGGACGACAGCGTCCTTCAGGCCATGAGAAAAAACAAGTCCGCCGACTTCATGGATTTCCTCAGCATCTTCCAGTCGCTCAGCGCAAAGGCCGGGAAAAAACAGTTCATCGTCCCGTACTTCATCTCCAACTTCCCGGGATCCGGCGACAAGCAGTTCGAGAAGGTCGCCTGCTTCCTCAAAAAAACGAGATGGCATCTCCAGCAGGTCCAGGACTTCATCCCCCTCCCGATGACCCTCGCCACAGCCATGTACGCCGCAGAAAAAACACCTCAAGGCAAAAAGATCATCGTCAAAAAAGGCCTCAAGGCAAGGCGGCCTCAGATCGAAAAGCTGAAGGGGCACAGATGAAGCTGCTCGTATACAACATCGCATACGGCACCGGCTGCCCGAAAACCATGTACTCCCACATCCTCACCGGGCACAGATACATAAAGACATCCTCGGCCCATCTCGACAGGATCATCACATTCATCGAGGAGGAGAACCCGGACATCCTCGGGCTCGTGGAGGTGGACATGGGGTCATACCGGACAGGCTTCCTCAACCAGGTCGAGACCATAGCAAACCACCTCGACCGCTTCCACTACTCATCAATCAAGTACCATGCAAAATCCATGGGACGCCGCATCCCCATAATCAGGATGCAGGGCAACGCCATCCTTACCCGGCAGAGAGTCCCAAGCACCAGCTTCCACTACTTCCCCGTGGGGTTCAAGAGGCTCATCATCGAACTCGACTTCAAGGGCATCAGCTTCTTCCTCGTCCACCTCGCCCTACAGAAGAACATCCGCCGCAGACAGCTCGGATTCCTGGCGGAACTTGCATCCACAAGGGATAAGGTCATCATCGCAGGCGACTTCAACGCATTCAAGGGCAAGCAGGAAATAGAGGATCTCCAGGAGAGACTGGGTCTGTTGAATCCAAACCTGGACTCCCACCCGACCTTCCCGTCATGGAATCCCAGACGCGAGCTGGACTTCATCCTCCTCTCGAAAAACATTCGAGTAACAGAATTCCGGATACCCGAGGTAAGATTCTCGGACCACCTGCCGATCATCATGGAGTTCCAGGCCAAATGAACAAGAGCGAGCTTCTTCAGATACTTGAGACCCTTTCCGTCAGGCCGGGCAAGAAATTCGGACAGAACTTCATGACCGACACCAACCTCGTCAATTTCATCGTCAGAGCCGCCGACATCCGCCAAGGCGAAACAGTCCTAGAGATCGGCCCGGGCTGCGGCGCGCTCACACGGGGACTGCTCGACGCAGGCGCATACCTCGTCGCCGTGGAGATAGACAAGAGAATCGCGCAGTTCTTGAAGGAAAGCATCAAGCATCCCGGATTCCGCCTCGTCCGCGCCGACGCATGTAAGGTTGACCTCGAGGAGATCTTGAAGGGCATCCCGCAGAACAAGCCGGGAAGCCGTCAGGAATGGAAGTGCGTCGCAAACCTCCCGTACTCCATCAGCACTCCATTCATCGCAAAGGTCCTCGAATCGCCGACACCACCCAAATTCATGCTGCTCCTCCTCCAGAAGGAGACGGCGCTCAGAATCACCGCCGATGCAGGAAGCCACGAATACGGGGCGATCTCCGTCCGCTCGCAAGTACTGTACCATACCAAAATACTGCGCAACGTGCCCCCGGAAGTATTCTACCCCAAGCCAGAAGTGGACTCCGCGCTGGTGGCATTCAACATAATCCCAAAAAAAAACGATCCCCAGATACTCAACACTCTCTCCAAAATCGTCAGATGCGCATTCGCACAGCGTAGAAAAATCATGATAAAGGCCGTCGCATCGGCCTTCGGGAAAGAAAAAACAGAGGAAGCATTCTCCGCACTCAAAATAAACAAACTAGCCAGAGCCCAGGAACTGACACCGCAAACATACCTCCAGCTCGCAATAGAACTTCGCCCCTTCTTGCGATCTTCATAAATCCATTATCCTAAGAGCCAGTTTCAAAACTCCGCGTGAACCGCGTTGGGAGCGCAGGCGCGGCAGACGGTGCGGCGATAGGCGCGCAAAGAGATCATTTGAGTTCCAGGGGGATTCCGGATATGGTGACGAAGACGTGGTCCACGGCCTGGGCGATCTTCTGGTTCGCGATTCCCGCACAGTCCCGGAACTGTCTTGCGAGATGGTTGTCGGGGACTATCCCCGAGCCCACCTCGTTGGTCACGATGGCGATGGGAGTCTGCAATGTTGGAATGATTCCTATAAGGCGGCCGAGGTGCGCGTCAAACGACTCCGGCGCTGACAAGAGGATGTTCGACACCCAAATGGTGACGCAGTCGAGCAAGATGAAGTCGGCACCTTTGCCGGCGGCCTCGGATACCGCGCCGGCAACATTGACCTGCTCCTCTATTGTGCTCCAGTGGCTGCCTCGCTGCTCACGGTGCAGGGCTATGCGGTCAAGCATCTCGTCGTCGCCAGCCGTGGCTGTCGCAATATAAAAGGGCATCCCTGCGGATTTCGCAAGCCCGAGCGCGAAGAGGCTCTTCCCGCTCCTGCAGCCTCCAGTTATCAGATATGACACCATCTCCAAGCCTTCCATGCAGTTCTTAAACAATTGGGCTAACTTTAGCGCGATAAGAGGAAAAAGCGAGGACAAAAGTGATTTCCGGTTTTTTTTCTGCGGATTTGATATATATTGTGCATTATGAGTTTACTGAATCGAGTGTTGGGAAAGACTGGCGGGAGAATGGAATTTGAGGTGGAGATACGGAATTCACTTGGACTGCATGCTCGGCCTGCTTCAATGATAGTGCAGGTCGCGTCGCGGTTTGAGAGCGAGATATTTTTTTTGAAGGACGGTGCCGAGGTCAACGGGAAGAGCATGATGGGGGTATTGATGTTGGCTGCCGGCAAGGGGAGCCGTCTGAAGATTGTTGCCGACGGTATTGATTCAGAGAAGGCTAAGGAAGCCCTCCGAGAGCTGATAGAGGTACGCAAGTTTGACGAGGACTAGGAGGAATGCATGGCGAATGTCGAAGAGAAGACCTACACCGGGCTTCCGGTGTCTCCTGGGACGGCCATCGGGGCCGCGCTGATAATCCTTGACTCCTACCCTGTGGTCGAAGAGTACGAGATAGACCCGTCGGAGGTCGAGGGGGAGATAGAGAGATACCGCCTGGCTCTTCGCAGTACCCGAGACCAGATACTTGAGCTTCGCAGGCATCTTGACGAGGCCTTGCCCGAGAAACACTCCAGAATTTTTGACGCCCATCTGCTGATAACCGAGGACAAGCTGATCAACGAGGAGGTCGAGAACGCCGTCAGTGAGGAGCTGATAAACTTCGATTTCCTTTTCAAGCGTGTCTCGGGAAAGTACATAGAGGTGATATCTTCCATCCCCGACAAGTACATAAGGGAGAGGGCTGCCGACATACAGGATGTCGCCTTGAGAGTCCTTTTGAATCTGCGCGGCGGCGGCCAGGTCAAGTACGACCACCTTCCGGGACCACGGATAATACTGTCCCATGACATCATCCCCTCGGAGACGGCGAGCCTGGACCGCGAAAACGTGCTGGCATTCGCCACTGAGGCCGGAAGCAGGACCTCGCATACCGCGATCATGGCCAGGACCATGGGGATACCCGCGGTTGTCGGCCTCAGCCCGGAGATGCTGTCGCTCAAGAACGGGGATATAGTCATCCTCGACGGGTACAAGGGTGTGTTGATAGCAAACCCGACCCACCAGACACTTGCCTACTACGCCTTGAGGGAAAGCCGTGAGGCGGAGATCCAGGAAGAGATTCTCAAGGAAAGCCGTCTGCGTCCCGAGACGCTTGACCGCTTCCGCATACAGCTCGCTGCCAATATAGAGTTTCCGGAGGATATAGAGATAGCCAAGAAATACGGCGCGGCGGGTGTGGGACTTTTCCGGACTGAATATCTTTATCTGAACCGCGACACCCCGCCGGGGCTCAAGGAGCAGTTCGAGATATACCAAAAGGTAGTCTCCGAACTCGAGGGATATCCGCTTGTCGTCAGGACCTTCGACATCGGCGGGGACAAGCTCGGCGGCTCAGTCCCTGTGCATGTTGACCCCAACCCCTTCCTCGGCTGCCGCGCGATAAGGCTGCATATGGATTACCCACAGCTCCTCTACACGCAGATAAAGGCTATCCTGATGGCCAGCGCATTCGGGAATGTGAAGATCATGTTCCCGATGGTGGTATGTGACGACGAGGCAGGGCAGTTGATAAATCTGGTGGGAAGGGTAAAGGACGACCTTCTGACCGAGGGTGTGGATTTTGACGACGACATCGAGATCGGGATGATGGTGGAGACCCCTTCGTCGGCGCTGATAGCTGAACAGCTTGCCGAGAGGTTTGATTTCTTCAGCATCGGGACAAATGACCTCGTGCAGTATGCCATGGCCGTTGACAGGAACAACGAGAAGGTCTCGTACCTGTACCAGCCCTCGCATCCATCCATATTAAAACTTATTGACTCGGTAGTGAAGGTTGCGGAGAAGAGCGGGATATGGGTGAGCGTATGCGGGGAGATGGCGGCGGATCCGAGGTATCTGCCGCTCCTGGTGGGGATGGGCGTCCACGAGCTTAGCATGAGCGCGCTGTCG
>CAZANS010000148.1:0-6103 GCA_964486565.1 uncultured Victivallales bacterium | reverse complement strand
AGCGTCGTGTAGCGACGCTCGCCCCTGATGAAGTCCTGGAAGCTCATCGTCGGCTCCTTGGACTCCCAAATGAAGGGCTTCTCCTTTTGCGCAGGATTGTACCTGTAGAGCGGCCAGTAGCCGGATTCCACGGCCATCTTCTGCTCGGTCTGGGACTTGCCCATGTCTATGCCGTGCGCTATACAAGGAGAGTAGGCCATGATCAGTGATGGGCCTTTGTACTCCTCGGCCTCCTGCATCGCCTTGAGGGCCTGGTTGCGGTTGGCTCCCATTGCGATTGAGGCAACATATACGTAGCCGTAGCTCATGCACATGAACCCGAGGTTCTTCTTGGTGAGCCTCATGCCGGCATTTGCGAATTTCGCAACTGCTGCGATTGGGGTGGCCTTGGATGCCTGGCCGCCGGTGTTTGAGTAGACCTCTGTGTCCAGCACCATGATATTGACATTGCGTCCTGAGGCGACGACATGGTCGAGGCCTCCGTAGCCGATGTCGTATGCCCAGCCGTCGCCGCCGATTATCCACACGCTCTTGTCCACGAAATAGTCCTGCAGCTCCTGGATCTTCAGAAGCACGGCCTTGCATGAGTCGCAGTGGGCCTTGGCCACGGCGTCGGCGATAAGTGGCCTGATTTTTCCCTGTGCGTCGAGCGCCTCGCTGTCTTTGGCATCCCAAAGCGAGAGTGATTTCTCTAGTGCTGCCTTTAGAGCACCGTCTATGCCCTGAGCATCCTCGAGCAGCTTCTGGACGTTAAACCTCAACAGCTCGCGGTTCTTGTCAACTGCAAGCCTCATCCCGAAACCGTACTCGGCGTTGTCCTCGAAGAGGGAGTTTGCCCATACAGGGCCTCTGCCGCTCTTGGTCTTCGTGTATGGTATAGTGGGGAAAGTGCCGCCGTAGATAGAGGAGCATCCGGTGGCGTTGGCCACGATCATCCTTTCTCCGGCGATTTGTGTGGCGAGCTTGACATATGGAGTCTCGCCGCAGCCTGCGCAGGCTCCTGAGAACTCGAACAGCGGCTTTATGAATCCTATGCCCTTGACGGAGTTTGCCGGGACACCGTCTGTAACGTTGTCAGGCAGGGAGTCGAAGAATGCGACTTTTCCGGGCTCGCCTTCCTGGCGATACTGTTCGAGAGTGGTCCAGCCGAGTGCCTTCTCCTTGGCCGGGCACACATCCACGCATACCCCGCATCCTGTGCAGTCCTCGCAGTATATCTGTATGCGGTACTGCAGGTCTCGCTCGTTCTTGGTCTTGGACTCGACTGTGGTGAAGCCTTCCGGCTTGTTGGCGAGATCCTTCGGTGCTATTTGTTTGGCGCGTATGACGGCATGAGGGCATGACATAATGCACTGGTTGCACTGTATGCACTTGTCGGAGAGCCACTGCGGAACTCTGGGAGCAATGCCGCGTTTCTCGAGCGAGGTCGTGCCGCTGGGGATGACACCGTCGAAGGACATATGCGATACTGGGATCTCGTCGCCCTTGAGGTGCATGACCTTCTCGATGATGTTCCTGGCGAATGGGATGGCATCCTCCTTGATGAGTTTTTTGGGTGTGAAGCTCTTGGTGGCCGATGCCGGCACCTTGACCTCGGCGAGGCTGGCCAGCGCCGAGTCCACCGCGTCGCAGTTCATCTTGACGATGTCCTCGCCTTTGGCCTTGAAGGTCTTCTCGATAGCCTTCTTTATCAGAGATATGGCCTTGTCGGGGTCTATGATGTTGGCGAGCTTGAAGAAAGCCACCTGCATCACGGTGTTGATCCTGTTGCCCAGGCCGACGCTCTCGGCGATCTTCAGGGCATCGATCGTGTAGAGTTTTATCTTGTTTGCGATGATGTAGTCCTGCATGTCCTTTGTGAGGGAGTCGAAGACCTGGTCTGCCGGCACTTCTGAGTTTAGCAGGAATGTGCCGCCGGGCTTCAGGCCCTTGAGCATGTCGTAGCGCCCGATATAGGCGGGATTGTGGCATGCCACGAAATCCGACTCGTTGACCAGATAGGTGGACTTGATCTTCTTGTGTCCGAACCTGAGGTGGGATATGGTTATTCCGTAGGACTTTTTGGAGTCGTAGACGAAATATCCCTGGGCGAACATGTCGGTGTTGTCGCCGATGATCTTGATGGAGTTCTTGTTCGCACCCACAGTCCCGTCGGAGCCGAGACCCCAGAACACGCAGCACGTCGTGCCCTTGTCAGCCGTGTTCAGCTCAGTCTTTATCGGGATTGACTTCCCGGTGACGTCGTCCTCTATCCCGACAGTGAAGTCATGGCTGCATTTCCCGTCGAGATGGTCGTAGACGGCCTTGACCATTGAGGGGCTGAATTCTTTGCTTGACAGGCCGTAGCGGCCGCCGACCACCTTGATGTCCTTGCCCGATAGGCAGGTGGCGACATCGAGATAGAGAGGTTCGCCGAGGGAGCCGGGCTCCTTGGTCCTGTCCAAAACGGCGATCTTCTTGCATGATGCAGGTATTGCCTGGATGAACGCCTTCGCAGAGAAGGGGCGGTAGAGGCGCACCTTGACCAGGCCGACCTTCTCGCCCTTCGCCAAAAGATGCTCCACGGTCTCGTCTACGGTCTCGCAGGACGATCCCATCGCGATGATAACCTTCTCGGCGTCTGGCGCGCCGACATAGTCGAAGAGGTGGTATTCGCGGCCGATCTTGGCGGCGACCATGTCCATGCATTTCTGCACGATCTCTGGAGTCGCCTCGTAATACTTGTTGACGGTCTCGCGGCCTTGGAAATAGACATCTGGATTCTGTGCGCCGACCTTTGCATATGGCATCTCGGGCCTCATCGCCCTGTTCTTGAACTTGGTCACATCTGCCGGGTCGAGCAGCTCGGCCATGGTCACATAGCTTATCTCCTCGATCTTCTGGATCTCGTGCGATGTCCTGAAGCCGTCGAAGAAGCTGAGGAATGGTATCTGGGTCTTGAGTGTGGCGAGATGGCTGACCACAGACAGGTCCATGACCTCCTGCACCGATCCGGCGGCGAGCATTGCGAACCCGGTGTTGCGGGCTGCCATCACGTCGGAGTGGTCGCCGAAGATGGAGAGCGACTGGCATGCCAGCGAACGTGCGGAGACGTGGAAGACCGTCGGAAGCATCTCGCCGGCGATCTTGTGCATGTTAGGGAGCATCAGCATAAGGCCCTGAGAAGCCGTGAATGTGGTGGTGAGCGCCCCTGCGCTGAGCGAGCCGTGCACCGCGCCCGCCGCGCCCGCCTCGGACTGCATCTCGACAACTTCAACCGGCTTGCCGAAAATATTCTTCAACCCCTGGCTGGCCCATGTGTCGGCCATCTCACCCATGTCCGAGGACGGGGTTATCGGATAGATCGCCGCCACCTCGCTGAATGCGCAGGCCACATGTGTTGCAGCCGTGTTGCCCGTAATCGTAACCATTTTGCTCGCCATGACCAAACTCCTTCGCTGGTATTGATTGGAACATTACTATTGCAAATATACACCGGCACGAAACCGGGTTGCTAAGCTACACCTCGAAAACCGTGTTTCAAGGTCTTTGCTACATGAAATGATATTTTTTTGCTGCGAAAGTTGATAATTCGCGAAAGTTGTTTAGATTCCAGTGTACGGAATGATGTTGTATCGGAGGGATTCTTGTGGGTTTAAGATTTTGAGGAGGAGCGTTATACATGGCGAGGAGAAAGTCAGGATGTCTGGTGTTTTTTATTGCCGTCGGCCTTCTGATCCTTATTGGGGGAGCCGGGGTCTATGTCTACGAGGAGCACCAGAATACACGTGAGCTTGTAGAGTCTCTGGCCGCAGAGCTGCCAGCGTTCGACGAGGATGCCGCCGCCATCGAGGCGGCCGGGGAGATGGGCCTTGAGTTCCCGGTCAAGCCGCCTGTGCTTGACGAGGGCCAGATACGAGAGAAGGCCCGCGAGGAGCTGGAGGCTGTCGCCAACGAGAGTTTCCCGCTGACTGTCCTGGCCAGTCAGACCAACGAGATAATCGAAAGATATCGCGTAGCGAAAGAGGGCGAGACAGTGACATTCACCGTCAACACCACGAACCAGACTGTTTCCGGCAAATACGCCGGCCTGTCCTCCGACTGGAAGGGACGCTTCGTCGTTGTTGACGGCCAAAGATACCGCACACATGATATTGACACCCATAGCCATTATTTTTTCGACAGTGCAATCTCGCAGAGGCGCGCCACGGAGGAGATCGCTCTGGCGAGGAAGGAGTTCAATGAGAAACGCAGGGAGATAATGCTCTCAAACAGGGATGCCGTCCTAGACAGAATATATGGAGACTCAGGATATACGCGTCAGGGGGATGTATGGAAATCGAATGTCCAGGCGCATGCCGAGCTGGTCGGGGAAAAGCGCAGACAGCATGAGCGTGACAAGGAGAAAAGCATCGAGAACATCTACGACGACAACAGGGTTCTGGGTATTTTCAGGCTCGCCCGTCCCGACCGGCCTACCGCCGCCGAAGGCCAGCCCAGGGAGGATTGATGCAATCAAAGGAAAAACCTCGAATACCACTGATAATGGTCTCAGGCTATCTCGGCGCGGGAAAGACCACATTCATGTCATCCATGCTCAACTCGGGGATTTTCGCGGGCAGCAGGCTTGCGGTGCTCATAAACGAGTTCGGCCGGCTGCCGATTGACGGCGCCTTGCTCCCGAATGGCGACTACCACCTCTCCGAGATAAACAAGGGCAGCATATTCTGCGTCTGCGTGAAGACCGACCTGATCCGTTGCCTCGAACGCATAGCAAACGAAATATCCCCCGATTATCTGCTGGTCGAGGCCACAGGCATAGCTGAGCCAAGGGACATATCGCTTCTGATGGAGAGCGAATTGCTCAAGGAGCGCTACGGCGAAAGCGTGGTGATCACCATAGCCGACGTGTTGAATTACCCCAAGCTCTCAGGCATGCTCCCGGCCCTCCCTACCCAGGTGGCCTTCGCCGATGTCATACTGCTCAACAAGACTGACTGCGCCGACGAGAGGCAGACAGCCGCCGTCGAGGCCATGCTCCGCCAAGCCAATCCCGTCGCGCCGATACACAGGACAGTCAACGGGGAGTTCCTCTTCAAACCCAACGAGCTGCTTGCGCAAAGTCGCGGCAAGGGAAAAGGTGCAAAGCCATCAGACCAGTTGTGCCAGCTTCCGCCAGCAGAGCTGGAGAACTGCGAATTCCGCAGCGAAATCCCCTTGGACAGGATCAAGTTCTACGACTGCCTCAACCAGCACCGCGGACGCATCATAAGGGGCAAGGGAATCGTGGACTTCGGCACAGACAAAAAGTATGTCGAGGTCGTCAACGGGACAGTCTTCTCAAAACCTGCGAACTTTGCAATCCCGGAAACCTCCGCCAGATCGGCAATGTCATTCGTCCTGCACGGCCTCGACCCCAAGGATTTCACTAGACAGCTCGCCAAAAACCGCTGATTGGTGGTAATTGGATACATTCGTCACATTAGTTTCATTGGAGGGGATTGTAGAAACGGGGAACCGGAGACGGGGTGAAGCGGAGAAACGGGGAGCGCCGTACCTGCCGGTGCCTCCGGCGAAAAAATCCGCCCAGCGGATTTTTTATATGCTAAAGGGTTTGCCATTGTCGGATTTTGATGTACATTGCCCGTTCGCGAATCGGAACGGCAATTGTCCCGGCATTGCGGAAACATAGGCGGAATTGAAGATGTTGAACTTAAAATCATAATTAAAGAGGCGTGAAGGATATGCAAGGTTTGATTGTTTTGGCGCAGGGTGCCGCGGCGGGGGCCGAGAGGCCGAACTGGCTTATAGGGGGCATGCCGATATTTCTGCTGCTCATAATGATGTTTTTTCTTTTCAGGTCGCAGAAGAAACAGGCGAACCAGCGCAAGGAGATGATAACGAGGATAAAGGCCGGCGACGAGGTGGTGACCAACGGAGGCATAAAGGGCACCGTCACCAAGGTCAAGGATAAATCCTTCATGGTAAAGATAGCCGAGAAGGTGGAGATCGAGATAGTTGCGAGCGGCATAGGCGCGGTTGTCCAGACGGAGAAGGTGAATGAATAATAAGCCATTCATACTGTGGACTGCCTTCTGACATGTCTGAAAACTGATCGAGGACT